>CALJYC010000328.1 GCA_937984275.1 uncultured bacterium
GAAGGTCTCGACGATCGGCTCGCCCTTCTTACTCTTGATCGTCTCGACGCGTTGATCAAAATCGACCCAGGCGTCTCCGCGACGGAACTTCCCGTCCCGACAGTGTTCGACCCACGAGTCGATCGCGTCCATGAAGGTGTAGGTTGCGCCCCAGGACAGATGCTCGTTGCGCCCCACGAGGGGGGCCGGCAAACCCGGCATGGTCATCAGCATCGCGTGGCCGTCGGGCCAGCGAAAGCTCTGCTCGACCCACACGTTGGGCAGCCGATTGGTCTCGAGATGCGGGTCGTTCGCGAACATGGCCGCACCAGATGCCGTCCGCGAACCCGACACGCACCAGTTGTTAGAGGCCATCATCCGCGGTGCGGCGACGGACCACTTCACCGCCTCGGGCACGACCCGCTCGGTTAGCTCGACCTCAGCCAGAAGCGCGCGATCGAACCCATCGGTGCAGCCCGGGAACAGCGCTTCGAGGTGCGCATTGCCGATGCCAGCCTGAACCATCTCGACGAAGAGCCGCTCTACCTCCCCTTGCGACTGGGCCAAGGTGAGGAAACCGGTCATCCGCGCGAGCAAGAGGCTGTCGCCAATGGTCCAGGAATCGTGACGGACCCCTACGAGCTTGAGCTCCCAGGGCACCGACTTGGAAAAGCGCGCGTTCACGCCGTCGCAATAGGCCTCGCAGGCAGCGTGGGCCTCCGGGCTGAGTTTGTTCGCTTCCTCCGTGAGCCCACCGCTCCAGTTCATGCGCCGAAAGAACCGGTCGACCTCGACCATCTCGTCGCTGCCTTCGAGCAGCTCTGCTGCCCGCCCTTGGCCGAGGATCCGCATGATCAGCATTTGCATGCCGCGATCCATGGCGTGGCAGTACCCCATGCCCCAGTAGAGGCCGGTGATGTCGTCTGCTGAGATCTGAGGGATTCCGTGCTCGTCCCGAGTCCAGCTTGCTTTCGGTGTTTGTGATGCGGCCACGATTCAGAAGTTGTCCTTGGCTTCGCGAATCGCTGTGAACGACGCGACTGGATCTCTTCCGGCGGCGACAGCCGGGTCATCGAAGCGAAGAAACGGGTTGGTTGCGAGCTCTCGATCGATCCGTCCGGGTACGGTGAATTGCTTTGCTTCGCGAGTGGCAACCGCGTCTCGAAGCGCTTGCCCGACCTCAGGATTGCCCGGCTCAATCGTCTTGGCGAATCGAAGGTTGTTGACGGTGTATTCGTGACCGCACCACACCTTCGTATTCGAAGGCAAGGAGCGAAGCTTCGCGAGCGACTGCGACATCATCTCCATCGTGCCTTCGAAGACCCGGCCGCAACCGGCAATGAATAAAGTGTCGCCGCTGAACAAGTTACCCTCGGTGATGAACGCGATCGCGCCGAGGGTGTGGCCGGGGATTTCGACGATGTCCACGGTCGCCCCGCCGAAGTCGAATGAGCCGCCGTCTGACAGCGCGTCTGTCTGCCGAGGGATCCGTTGATGGTCCTCATCGTACCGTGAGCCCCGCACGTGCTCGACGGGACACTCCTCGATCAGCGGTTCGATCCCACCGATGTGGTCCCAGTGGTGATGCGTGAGCCAAATCTCGGTGAGCTTCACCCCTGCCTCGTCGATCGCCCTCAACACCGGGTCGGCCTGGGAGGGATCGACCACCGCCGCCCGGCCGTCTTGGATCACGAGGTACGCGTAGTTGTCACTCAAACACGGTACGGGGATGACCTGCATCGCCCGAACGATAGGATCCAACCACAGGGCTCGCTAGGTGCCGTATGTCTGGTTGCTGCACCGGCTCGGGCCATCCCCCGGCCGCAGCCTAGTGCGCAGGTGGGGGATAGGAAGTATATCCGGCTCATGGATTCGAAATTCGTGATTGAGAAGGGGATTCCGTTTGCGGGGCGGACGGAGGTGAAGGTGCTGGAGCTCGAGCCTGGGTACGTGAAGATGATGATGCCGCTTCAGCCGAACCTCAATCACGTCGGGACCATGTATGCCGGAGCGCTGTTTACCCTGGCGGAGCTTCCAGGTGGGGCGATCTTCTTGTCGACGTTCGACGCAAGTCAGTTCTATCCGCTCGTCAAGGGGATGGAGATCAAGTTCCTCAAGCCTGCGGCGACCGACATCACGGTCGAGGTGCGGCTCGATCCGGATGAGGCCGCCAAGATTCGGGAAACCGCCAACGACGTTGGAAAAGCGGACTACGACTGGGATTGCGAGCTCAAGGACGCCAACGGCCAGGTCGTCGCCGTGTCATCGAACCGCTACCAGCTTCGTAGAATGAAACCGAGCGGTGCTTAGGGTCGACGACAGCCTGCGCTCGCAAATCATGGCGAATCTCAGCACGCACGAGCGATCGGCGGAGCTCGACCCCTCGCTTCGCCCCGCCGCGGTAGCTATGACGATCGTGGCCAACGACGACGGTGAAGCTTGTTTCGTGATCACCCGCCGCGTGTCGAGCCTTCGCAACCATAGCGGGCAGTGGGCCCTTCCTGGGGGTCGCATCGACGAAGGCGAGGACCCAGCGAGCGCTGCGCTGCGTGAGCTCGACGAAGAGGTGGGTTTGTCATGCGCTGCCGATCGCGTGCTCGGGCTTCTCGACGACTACCCAACCCGCTCAGGCTTCCGCATCACGCCTGTAGTCGTGTGGGCGGGCCCCGACGTCGTGCTGACGCCGAACCCCAACGAAGTCGCGGTGGCGCACCGAGTTCCGATCGCCGGCCTTGATGCGCCCGGCATCCCAAAGCTGTTCGACCTCGAGGAAAGCGATCGCCCGGTCCTCTCGGTGCGACTCCTCGGCCAAGACATCTTCGCCCCGACCGCCGCCGTCATCTTCCAGTTCCGAGAAGTCGCCATCCACGGCCGCGACACACGAGTCGCCCACTACGACCAACCCTTCTTCGCCTGGCGCTAAAAAGGGGACTATCCCCTTTTTGTTGGTGCAAAAGGCCCAAGCGCTCGGACAGCTCATGGGACGCGCCATGTCGCACATGGCCGGAGCCGCAGCCTGACGCCCTAATACAGCAGCTTGATATCGATCGTCGTCTGGCCTCCGGCGTACTTGAACTTCGCATCCTCATACTTGGGCGGGCCAAATCTTCTCGCGGGGACGTTCTTCGACACGCCCCACCCTTCTTGCGGGCGGCCAACCATGCTCGTGTTTAGCTCGCCGTTCTCGTCCTCGTCGTGCATCACCGCCACGGCGTACTCACCGGGTTTGACGTTGCGGAACTTGCAGGTCGCTTTGTCCGACTTGTGTTGAGTCCAAACGCGCTTGTCCGATTTCTCGGGCTTCGAAGGGAACCCATCTTCGTTCGAAAAGAGCGTACAACCGATGCGCCCGTCGGTGTTCTGGATGTTCGACACGTTGACCACGAGCTCGTTGATCGCGTTGGCGCTCACGTCCTCCGCGGCAACGGATGATGCTGGAGCCAAGAAGAGAAAGAGCCCGAGGAGCCACGCCTGGTTCTTCATAGTTGTCCTACCTTTCCGACTAGTAGCTTGTACTTTGCATCTCTAGCGTCTCAGCGCGCCGCGACGGTGATTGCAAGCTTGCCCTGCGCTTTACCCGCCTGTTGTGCGGCCAAGGCCGCCGTGATGTCGTTCAGGGAAAACGTGGAGTCGACCGATGCCCGGAGCTTGCCCGCCCTGAGCCAGTCGGCGAGTCGGTTCAAGTTGGCGGTTCGCGACTTGACCACCACCACGCCACAACGCTTACTGGAGAAGAAGCTCGCTAGCATTCCCGTGAGGAGGCCGAGCGACGGAAGCAGCGTGACGTACGCCCCACCCGGCTCGAGGATCCCGCTCACCTTGCCAAATGATGACATCGACGCGGCGTCGAGCACGACATCGAACTTCTCCCCGATGTCGGCGAGCGGCGCTGTCTTGTAGTCGACGACGCAGGCAGCCCCGAGGCCCTTCACGAAATCGGCCTTTGCGGCGCTGGCCGTGCCCCAAACCTCAGCGCCCAAGTGGGAAGCGATCTGAACGGCGTAGCTTCCAACGCCTCCTGAGGCGCCGTTGACCAGTACCTTCTGCCCCGGCTGCAGGCGACCTATTTCCTCGAGCGCTTGAAGCGCGGTGCACCCCGCGGTGGCAGCAGTGGCCGCTTCCTCATGACTAATGGTCGGCGGCTTGTCGCCCACCGTGTTGGGCTTCACCGAGACGAGCTCCGCAAAGCTGCCCTGCTTGGTGGACCTCGCGTACGCCAGGAAACCGAATACTTCGTCGCCTACAGATCGACCCTGAACATCTCTGCCGACCGCCTCGACGACACCACTGAAGTCGAACCCAAATGAGGTGGGAAAGTTTTTCGCGTGAAGAAAAGCCGCGCCATCCTTTCCGGTGACGACCTTCAGATCCGCGGGGTTGATGGCGGCCCCATGAACGCGCACCAAGAGGTCATCCCCTCGCATGGAAGGCGCGTCGAGCTCACCGATACGCACGCTGTCGAGGGGGCCGTTCGTGTCCAAGATGGCTGCGCGCATGTTCCTATCTTCTGTCGGAGGTTGTTATCGCTCGACGGTAACACCCTTCCAGAACGCCACGTGGTCTTTGATGTTGGCGGCGGCCTCTTTGGTCTCTGGGTAGAACCAGGCCGCGTTTTCGTTGCGTTTGCCGTCGACGACGACGTGGTAGTAGCTGGCGGTGCCCTTCCAGGGGCACACGCTGTGGTGGCCGCTGGGCTCGAAGAACGCTTCGTTGATGGTGCCGGGCGGGAAGTAGATGTTCCCCTCGACGACCTCGAACTCGTTCGACTCCGCGATCACCTGCCCTCGCCAAATTGCTTTCGCCATCGCGCCTCCTGCCCCCCACAACCTAGGGCACGCTCCGGCCCCGTCGACCCCTGTTGACCTGACGGCCACGAGCCCCAGAAACTCGGCACCGCATGGCGAACCATCTTCAGAACGAGACGAGTCCCTACTTGCTCCAACACGTCGACAACCCTGTCGACTGGTACCCGTGGGGTGAGGAGGCGATGCGACTCGCCAACGAGCAAGACAAACCGATCCTGCTCAGCATCGGCTACGCCGCTTGTCATTGGTGCCACGTGATGGCGCACGAATCGTTCGAAGACGAAGCGACCGCGGCACAGATGAACGCGGAGTTCATCAACGTCAAAGTCGACCGCGAAGAGCGTCCCGACATCGACAGCATCTACATGCAAGCCGTCAACGCGATGGTCGGTCGCGGCGGCTGGCCGATGACGGTGTTTCTCACACCCGATGGCAAGCCGTTCTACGCGGGGACGTATTTCCCGGACGAGCCGCGGCACGGAATGCCGAGCTTCCGACAGATCCTGACCGGCGTGACCCAAGCATGGCAACGCGACCGAGAAAACGTCGTCGGCAGCGCCAGCGAGGTTGCCGAACAACTCCAAGCGCTCTCGGGTGTGGGCTTCGAAGAGCAGCCGCTCGACAAGGAGATCCTTCGAAGCGCGCTCGGCGGTTTGGGGCAGCGCTTCGATGCAACTTGGGGTGGATTCGGCGAAGCGCCGAAATTTCCGCAGCCGATGACGATCGAGTTCTTGCTGCGCGAGTCCCTCCGGGGCGAGGGCGACCATGCGCTCGAGATGGCTGAGGTGACGCTGAAGAAGATGGCCGAAGGCGGAATGTACGACCAGATCGGCGGAGGTTTCGCGCGGTACTCGGTCGACCATCGTTGGCTGGTCCCGCACTTCGAGAAGATGCTCTACGACAACGCGCAGCTCGCCCGCGTCTACCTTCATGCCTGGCAGGTCACGGGCAACGACTTCTACCGTCGCATCACCCAGGAGACGCTCGACTACGTTCTTCGGGAGATGCGCCACGAGGATGGCGGCTTCTACAGCAGCCAGGATGCAGATAGCGAAGGCGTCGAAGGCAAGTTCTACGTGTGGTCAGCAGCTCAGATTCGCGAAGCCTTGGGCGAAGACGCCGACACCTTCATGCGAATCTACGGCGTGTCGGACGAGGGGAACTGGGAGGGTCACAACATCCTCAACCTGCACGTCGATCCGAAGGGACTGGCGGCGCAACTGAACGTCGACGCCGAGGATCTCGATACGCGAATGACTGAGGCACGCGCGAAGCTCTACGCGCTCCGCTCGAAGCGCATCTGGCCCGGCCTTGATGACAAGATCCTGACGTCGTGGAACGGTCTGATGCTGGCGGCATTCGCCGAGGCCGGACAGGCGCTCGGCCGGCCCGACTACATCGACGCGGCCCAGTCCAACGCAGACTTCCTCCATCGCACGATGCGGGGTGATTCCGGGCGTCTTCTTCGAACCTGGAAAGCTGGCTCCGACGCGAAGTACAACGCCTATCTCGAGGACTATGCCTTCCTCGTGGATGGCCTATTGGCGCTCTACGAAGCCACGTTCGAGACGCGCTGGGTAGACTGGGCGCGCGAGCTTGCAGAGCTGATGCTCGCCCACTTCCGCGACTCGAAGAACGGCGGGTTTTTCGACACTTCGAACGACCACGAACAGTTGATCCATCGGCCGAAGGATCTTCAGGACAACGCGGTGCCAAGCGGAAACTCGATGGCCGCCGGTGCCCTGATGAGGCTCAGCTTGCTGACGGGCAACGGCGAGTACCGGCAGGCCGCCGAGAAGAGCACCGCCACGATGAGCAAGTTCATGAGCCAATATCCGTCGGGCTTCGGTCAATGGCTCAACGTCGCCAGCTTCATTCTCGGTGAACCCCGGGAGATCGCGTTGGTTGGCAGCCACAAAGAGCTCGCTCCCTTGCTCGAGGTCGTCCGCGACGGCTACCGGCCCTTTCAAGTCGTCGCCGCCGGTAGCGGGGACGAGCCTGCGCCGTTGCCTCTCTTGGAGAACCGCCCTCGCGTCGACGGCAAGGGCACGGCGTACGTATGCCGCCAGTTCCTGTGCCAGGCCCCGGTGACCAAACCACAGGAGCTCGCCCGTCAGTTGGAATCGCCTTGAGGGGTCGCTGGGCATGGATCGCCGTGCTCGCCCTCGGACTCACGGTATCGTTCGCAACTATGGCGAGGGGGACTAGCGTGTGGAGGGCCCTGATCTCGGTGGCGTATCCCGATGTCAGGTGGGTCGATGGTGAAACGCTCTCCAATTGGATGGACGCCTCGTCGGGCAACGAGCTCGTTCTACTCGATGTGCGCACCCCCGAAGAGCAACGGGTGAGTCACTTGCGGGATGCGCGGCTCTTGAACTCAAAGAACCCCAACATCGAGGCGCTCGCGATCCCGGAAAGCGCCACGGTCGTCGTCTACTGCTCCATCGGCTACCGGAGCGCCACGGTCATCGAGGAGCTGGAGCAGGCCGGCTTCCACGACGTTTACAACCTCGAGGGAGGACTATTCGAGTGGGCCAACCAGGATCGCCTAGTCTTTCAGGGAGGGGAGCAGGTCCTCCAGGTGCATCCTTTCAACCGCCTCTGGGGGCTGCTCTTGCGAAGGGACCTGAGGGCTGAGGACTAAGCGGTTGGACTTCGGGTAGCGTACCGCGCTACTGCGTCGGCGGTTCGTCGATCACTACGGGATTACGAGCCGGAGCATCGGGCGTGCCGGTGGGAGGCGGCGGATCCTCGGGGAAGTCAGGAACGGTCCAATCGATCCCATCGTCAGGCTCGTTCTCCGTCTCGCTCTCGTTCCCCACCGGTGCCTCCGACCCCGGCGCAGCCTCTGCCCCCGTCACTGTCTCTGTCGCTGTCGCTGCCTCTGTCTCTGTCTCTGTCGCTGTCGCTGCCGCTGTCTCTGTCTCTGCCACTGTCTCTGCCGCTGCCTCTGTCACCGTCGCCGGCACGACCTTCTTCTTACGCTTCTTCTTCTTAGGCTTCGGCTTCGGAGCCACCGGCTCCTTCTCGACTTTCACTTCCTCGACCAGCGGTTCCTCCGCCACCGCCTCCTCGATGACAGGTGGCTCCACCACCGGCACATCGGTTCCGACGTCCGCGACATGCGCGTCCTGCTCCACAACGGCCGGCGGCGCTTGGGCGGGCTCGGGTTGTGGTTCCTCGCCGGTGGCTCGCGGTGCACGCTGCAGCCACAAGGACCCAGTCACGACGCCAACCAAGATCAGCGACAGCAAGCCAAGCGACGCCCAGAGCCACTTGTGATTCTGCGTCCTCGGCCGAGGCGCCGCGGCAAGGTTGTGTGACGTCGTCCCGAAGGGCTTGGGGGCGGATGAAAGCAACGCTTCCTCGTCGGGGTCGCGATCGACTGAGATGGGTTGCGTATCGGCCAAGGGCGACGGGGAGCTTGGAGGCGCACTCGAACCGAGAAGCTCGGCCAGATACGAGCCCGGAGCCGCCAAGTCGTCGCCCCAGATCGTGCCAAAGAGGAGAGCCCGCGCGTCGTTGAGCAGTCCTGCGTTACCGGCCGCCTCGGCGAGCGAGTCCAAGAACTCCGCAAGCGTTTTGTGGCGCGCGTCCGGGTCCTTGCTGAGCGACCGCATCACCACGCGAGCAACATCGTCGGGCACGTCTGCGCCTCGGCCCTTCGACTGAAGAAGGGGCGGTTCCTGGTGCACGTGTTGCATCAAGACCGCGCCTGCCGTCTTTCCTTCAAACGGAAGCTCGCCGGTGAGCAGTTGATAGGTCAGGACGCCGACCGAGTAGATATCGCTCCGCTGATCGGTGTCTTCCCCTGTGGCCGCCTCGGGCGAGATGTATGTCGCGGTTCCAAACACGCGCCCGCTTTGCGTCGTCGTCGGTCCGATCCCCTCGGCCTGCAGGACGCGCGCAATCCCGAAGTCCACCAGCTTCACGAAATCGGTATCTCGGCCGCGCCGCACGAGATAGACGTTCTCGGGTTTGATGTCGCGGTGCACGATCCCGGCCGCATGCACCGCCCCGAGCCCAGCGCAGAGCTTCATGATCATGATCAGTGCGCGCTCGAGAGACGGTGCTCCGTGCTCGTCGAGCTCGTCGGCCAGTGACCTGCCCTCGAGCAGCTCCATCACGATGTAAAGCCGTCCGTCGCTGAGCCGCCCGGAAAGAAAGACGCGGACGAGGTTGGGATGGTCCAGCGAGATCGCCACTCGGGCCTCGCGCTCAAACCGAAAGACCGCCTGTTCGTCGCGTGCCAGCTCGGACCTCAGCACCTTGATGGCGACGTCGCGGTCCACCGTGGTTTGGTGGGCGCGGTACACCGTCCCCATCCCGCCGGTCCCGATTTGTTCCTCGATGCGAAATTGCTCGAGCAGGACCGTCCCGAGCAACGGGTCAGCGATCTCGTCGTCGGTGACCAGCTGGCTGCCGTCGTGCGGGCAATACTCGGCTCGGCTCCCAAACTTCGAACCGCAGCGAAGGCAAATCTTCCGCATGTCGGTAAGCTTCCCTAAAAGCCCAAGTGGCCTAGCATCTGGTAGCGGGTAGTACAATTCCCCCCTCCGACGCACGTTTGGCTGCTAGCTTCACTTCCATGCGCATAATTGGGGGTCGGCTTTCGGGGCGCAGGTTCGGCGCGCCAAGCGGGCGAGGCACCCGGCCCACGTCGGACCGCGTCCGAGAAGCCCTGGCCTCTGCCCTCGAATCACGCGGCGCGTTTGAAGGGGCGCGCGTGATGGATCTATTTGCGGGCACCGGGGCATTCAGCTTCGAAGCACTGTCCCGGGGCGCTTCGCTCGCCGTCGTGGTGGACCGGGATCCGCGGGCGATCCGGCAACTCACCCAAAGCGCAAAGGAGCTTGGGCTCAGCGCAGAGGTTCGTACGTCGCGTGTGGACCTTCTGGGTGATCCGGGGGGGGCCGTCCGTAAGCTGCCAAATGCGGATGAGGGCTTCAGCTTGGTCTTCGCCGACGCGCCCTACTCCGAGATCGACTCGGTCCCGCTGCTGCTCGACGCTCTAGTCGCATCCGGACGGCTGACACGGGGCGCCTGGATTGTCGTCGAGCACCCGGCAGCTCATGATTGGAGCTGGCCAAATGGGCTCGCATCGGAAGCGGACTACCGCTATGGTCACACCGGTATTAGCCTCGGCGTCTACGCACCCGAGAAAGGCACGCAGTGAGAGGCATCGCCGTTTATCCCGGGTCGTTCGACCCGATCACCAAGGGCCACACCGCCATCCTCAACAGCGGCTTGGTGGCCTTCGAGAAGATCATCGTTGCGGTTCTTAACAACGACTCGAAAAAGGCGCTGTTCAGCGTGGCCGAGCGCATGGAGATGATCCGAGAGTCGGCAGCCGAGATGGGCGCCGATCCGGGCCGCATCGAGGTCGATAGCTTCGACGGCCTGCTGGTGAGCTACGCGCAGCGGCGCAACGCGCGCGTCATCCTGCGTGGCCTCCGCGCAGTCGCGGATTTCGAGTACGAGTTGCAGATGGCCAACATGAACCGTCACCTCAACCCCGACGTCGAGACGGTGTTCATCATGGCCAACGACGCGTACTTCTACGTCGCGTCCAATCTGGTCAAAGAGGTCGCGAGGCTTGGTGGCGACGTCGGGGACCTCGTGCCTGCTCCCGTCTTGCCCAGGCTTCTCGCCAAGTTCGACAAGTAGATCGGCTGGGTTACGAGCCCCTCACGAGCAAGTCGCCGGAGCTCTGGCAGGGCGCCGAGCGATACCTTCCCGAGCTGCAGCTCGCCGAGATTCGTCTCCCGAGCGGCGACCGCACGGCGCACACGCAGCCAACTGGTCAGATAGACGGCATCGCGCGCAACGCCACCCGCGCGGAAGGCTCGTTCGCACAGCGTCACCGCTCCGGCTGGGGAGAAATCATGCTCGCTGACCAACGTCCGTGCGGTGTCGCCAAACGACACGCCCGCGTGCATCGCGTGAGTTGCGAGCAAGCGGCCCGCCAACGTCCTCTTGCGGCACGGGCCGAGCAGCCCTGCGATCTCCTCGAGATAGATCGCCACGCCCTCTTGGTCGCCATAAGAGCCCGCCGTACCGATCGCGAAGACCCCCAACGCCTGCGTTCGACCATTGAATCCCGAGACCAAGTGCCCGTACACCTCGTGCGTCGCGAGACGCTGCGCCTCGTGGGCACCAAAAAAACGGTCCGCGATGAAGACGGTGCGCTCACCGACGGCTGCGTTTGCGATCAGATCGGGATCGACCCGCACGGCGATGTGCAATCCGACATGCTTGGCGTAGGCGAGCATGAGGTCGCGAAGATTGACGCCATCGCTCGACGCGGCAGGGATCGTTTGTGGCTCCTGATCCACGGGCGTGTGCGCCAGAATCTCGTGTGCGGCGTCGAGGACGGTGTGCTCGACGTCTGCAAAGACCCGCTCTGCACCGGTACCGAAAAGCCGCGCGGCCATCGGGCGCACTTGCTTGCTACGGCCTAGGGATTCGAGAAGCAGCAGCTCGGTTTCGAGCTCTTCGAGTCGCTGCAGATAAAGATCCGATGCCTCGGAATCGGCGGCAAGCTCCCTCGCGCGCGCGAGCTCGCGCCACACGCTTTGCTCGATAGCGACCGGTCGCCATTCCCACCCCGGTTTCGCATGCACACCCCTCGCAATACAGTTGGTCAGTCGTTGCCGCTCGACGGGGTCACTATGCGTCGTCGAGCCGACAAGAAGCCGCGCCGTACCATGCAGGCGGCGCAACGCGACGTCGAGCTCGGCCCGATGCAGGCGAGCGCGCGGGCGGTCAGAGAAGTTGCGTCGCACGCTCTGCGAGCTCACTTCGCTCACCTTTCGAGAGTGTGACGTGAGCACCGATGTCTTCGTTCTGAAAACGCTGCGCAACGACCGTCAGACCGTTGCTCGCGGCATCCACGTAAGGGTTGTCGATTTGGTACGGGTCGCCAGTGAGTACAATCTTGGTGTCGGATCCGCACCGGGTGATCACCGTCTTCACCTGATGGGGAGTGAGGTTCTGCGCTTCGTCGACGACTAAAAATTGATGCGGAAGCGAGCGGCCACGAATGTACGTGAGCGGCTCGACCTGAATGACACCGGACGCGACCAGCTCTTCGTAGTTGCGGTGTTCGGACATGCGGCCGCGACCACTGCTGAAGATGTACTCGAGATTGTCGAATATCGGTTGCATCCAGGGGTTGAGCTTTTCTTCCACCGTCCCTGGTAGATAGCCCATGTCGCGCCCCATGGGAAAGATCGGGCGCGAGACGAGCATTCGGCTGTAGGCGCCGTCTTGGACGACCGACTGAAGGCCAGCCGCGATCGCGAGCAGCGTCTTTCCGGTGCCAGCCTTCCCGACCAACGTCAGCAGGTGAATCTCCGGCGAGAGCAGCATGTCGAGCGCGAAGTACTGCTCGAGGTTTCGCGGCCGAACACGCCAGACTCCTTCCCTGCCTACTCGAAGGGGAACGATCGCGTCGCTTTTGGGATCGAATCGTCCGAGCGCAGTGTGTTTCGGATGATCTTTCTCACGAAGGACCACGCCCGCATTCGGGTAGAGCTCGAAGTCCAGCACGCTGGCGGCAACGGGCTCCCGCTTGGCCAGCTGGTCGACCACATTGCGATTCACATCGGCGGTGATGACGCCGGAGTAGAGCTCGTCGATCGAAACCCGGCCACCTTCATAGGTCTCCGCCTTGAGCCCGAGCGCGTCGGCACGAATGCGGAGGTTGGTGTCCATCGTGACGAAAATGAGAGGCTCGTCCGGGTTCTTGTCTCGGAGGTCGAGCGCCATCTGCAAGATGAAGCGGTCCATCTCGCCGGGCCCGCGCGCGCGCTTGGGCATCTCCTCGGGGACAGCCACTCGGAGCTCGCCACCTGTGCTCTCGAGGGGCACCCCTTGATCGAGGGTCCGACCGTTTTGATTGCGAAGCTCGTCGAGGATACGCGAGAGGTGCCGCGCGTTCTGCCCGAGCTCACTCAACTCTTTCTTGAATTGATCGACCTCTTCGATGACGAAGATCGGTAGGACGACCGCGTTGTCCTCGAATTTGTAGACCGCTAACGGGTCGTGAAGGACCACATTCGTATCCAAGACGTAGGTCTTCTTCACGTTGAAGAACGCTAGCATGCTTTGGTGCGCCACGTACTG
>CALJYC010000329.1 GCA_937984275.1 uncultured bacterium
GTGAGGCGAAACGTCTGCCGGTAGGGGTTCACCTGGGGGAAGTAGACCCGATCGACCGCTGTGGGACGCCTCACACGCTCCATGAGCACAGGGACGGTCTGATGGCCCTCTGGGTCGATCAGTAGCACCCGCCACGCCGAGGTTTTGCCTGCCAGGTTGGATTCTTTGAAGTCCATCCCCGACAAGGTCACAAAGAACCGGTGCTCTTGCCTGGAGCTCGCCAAGCTGGCGTCGAGCATTTCGTCGCGCGCCTCGGGCTTGAGGCTGTAGTCGTAGGCGTAACGAACCACATAGGCCCAGCGGAACTCCCAAGATTCGAAGGTCGCCGCCACGTGGATCTCGTGCTGGAGCTCCTTCCAGGAGAAGGTTTCCTTTTCGCGCGTCCAGGCCTCCCAGACGCTGATGTAGGACTCCGGCGTGAAGGTTCGTGCGCTCGGTTCCATGGAGATCTTGTGCTGCTTGCAGCCCGAGGCCGCGACGGCAGCCAGGATGAAACACAGCACCCCCGCGCGACTCATGCGTTCCCCATGAAGTCGGTTCGGTCGTAGAGCGTGCTGAAGGGCACACCGGCATCGCGAATCGCCGAAGCTCCGCCTTCGAGTCGGTCGACCACGGCGATCACTCCCGCGACTTCGAAGCCTGCGTCGCGGACGGCCTGGACCGCGCGCAGCGTCGAGCCGCCCGTGGTCACCGTGTCTTCCACGATGACGAGCTTCGCGCCCGGGCCGAGACGGTCGGCGCCCTCGAGCATCTTTCGGGTACCGTGCTCTTTGGTCGACTTGCGGATGTAGACCGCATCGACGGGACCGCCGTCTGCCCACGACGCAGACGCGACCGCGGAGGCAAGCGGACAGCCTCCGAGCTCGACTCCTGCAACGGCCGAAACGGGACCCATGACGTCGCGAATTCGTTCGAGCAGTGCCTGACCGACGAGCGCGTGGCCCTCGGCCAAGAGCACAGCCGGCTTGCAGTCGATGAAGAAGTCGCTCTCTTTTCCAGAGCTCAGCACAAAGTTGCCACGACGGAATCCGCGTTCCCGGAGAAGCTCGAGCAGTCGATCCACCGGGGTGTTCCACCACGTCCGGGGCGCTCGTGCAACCGCGAACTGACATGGGCCGGGGGCATGGGCGGGGGCTTCGTGGTACGGTCCCGCGCCCGACGGACGGACTCAGAGGACACGTTGCCGAAACCCGATACCCCGCTTCGCGGGATGGATGACTTGCTCGTGCTGTTCCACGACGCGGAGAAGCCGCGGGAGCGTTGGCGGATCGGTACGGAAGCGGAGCGAATCGCGGTGCAGGAAGCCACTGGCGCGCACCTTCCCTACGACGGCCCAGTCAGCGTGGTGACGATTTTCGACCAGCTGATCGGGGAGCATGGCTGGGAGCCTGTTCGGGAGACTCCCAGCGGCCCGATCATCGCCCTACAGCGCGAGGACGCCTCGGTAACGCTCGAGCCCGGCTCGCAAATCGAGCTGTCCGGGGCGCCGTACAAGACGGTGCACGATGGCAAGGCGGAGTCCGATGCGCATTGGGCCGACCTTCGACCGGTCATCGACGAGCTCGGACTGGTGTGGCTCGGGCTCGGGTGCCACCCGTTCGCGTCGGTCGAGGAGCTCGGGTGGGTGCCGAAGATGCGGTACGACGTCATGCGCGAGTACATGCCGACACGTGGCTCGATGGCGGGCGACATGATGACCAAGACCTGCACGGTGCAGGCCAACCTCGACTATGCGTCCGAGGAAGACGCGATGCGCAAGCTCCGTGTGGGTGTGCGGGCGCAACCGATCATCACCGCGATGTTCGCCAACAGCCCCTGGGAAGGCGGTAAACGGAGCGGCTATCGCTCGTATCGCGCGCTCACTTGGCTTCACATGGATCCGGACCGCTCCGGGCTCCTGCCCTTCGCGTGGAAAGACCACCCGACATACGTCGAGTACGTGGAGTGGGCGCTCGCTGCGCCGATGTTTCTCGTGAAGCGGAACGGCAAGGCCTATTACAACACCGGCCAGACGTTCGGTTCGTTCATGGAAGAAGGCTTCCAAGGCATCAAGGCGACCTACTTCGACTGGGTCGATCACCTGAGCACGCTCTTCCCGGAAGTCAGGCTCAAGAACACACTCGAATACCGGGGCGCCGACGTGCAGCGGCCGGAGCTGTCGTTTGCCCTTCCCGCCCTGTGGAAGGGGTTGCTGTACGACGACGATAGCTTTCGCGCGCTCGAGGGGCTGGTAGACAGCTGGTCGTTTCCTGAAGTCGAGCGTCAACGCGACGCGCTCGCGCGGCATGGAGTGCGCACGAAGTTCATGGGTCGCGAGGCTGTCGATTGGGCGGGTGAGGTGCTCGAGCTTGCGGAGGCCGGACTTCGACGAATCGGCGATCAAAACGACGTGGGCGAAGACGAAACCGTTTTGCTCCGCCCGCTGCGGGCGCTACTCGAAGCTTCGCGCTGCCCAGCGGACGTCTTGCTCGATCAAGTCGGCGACGACGTCCCGTCGCGCGACGCGGTGATTCGCGTGGCCGGACTTTAGGCGCGCGCGGGCGTCCGTGGTGTCGACGTCTTTGCGCTCAACGTCTGTGCTTGGTGTTTCAGCACCTGACCGAGGACGTTCCCCTTGAGCACCGCAGAGCTGCAAATCATTCCGCCCATCATCGCTCCCATGAGACCGGCCGAAACGACGTCCGCGCCTGTCAAGTACAAGCCTTTGATGGGAGTCCGCGGCCGAAGCCAACGTTGCTGATAGCGTTGAGGACTGTGCGCCAGCCCATAGATCTCTCCTTGCGGATGGGCGGCGAAGTTCCTGGTGCTGAGTGGCGTAGACAGCTCGGCGATTTCGACTTTCCCGCGCGTCGCCGGCGCATGCTTGTGGATTGTTTCCAGCAATCGCTCCGACAGACTCGCCTTGAGCTCGTCGTATTCGGCGCCACGCTTCTTCCACGATGTGTTTTCCCAGGCCTTGAACGGCGCGTACGGCCCCAACGTGACGGCTTCGATGGTCGAGTGCCCCGGATACCGACGGTCGAAGTCCGGATCCTTCGCGGATGGAAACGACAGATACACGACCGGGAAAGGGGCGTGGATGTCGGCTTCAAAGCGCGCGAAGTTCTCTTCGTGGCGGTGGTCTGGGTAGACCCAGAGGTTCGTCTTCTCCAACTGGAGGTCCTCCGTCGTGCCCTTCAAACCCACGTACAACGAGAGATGAGCGACGGAGTGACCCACCTCGCGGGCTTTGGCAGCATACCCTATCGCCTGGGCGGTCTCGGCTGGCAGCAACCGTTCGAAGGTGTTGACGACGCCCGCATCACTGATGACGATTGGCGCACGCAGCTCATATCCGTCGACGAGCTTGACGCCCACCGCCTGTCCACCTTCGATGATGATCTCCGCGACCTCGGCATTGGTTACCACCTCGCCGCCCGCGCGTTCAATCACGGGCAGAATGGTTTGGGCAATGCGCGACGACCCGCCAACCGGATAAGCCGCGCCTCGGAAGTAATGGGCAACGACCATCGAGTGAATGAAAAAGCTGCTCTTGGCCGGCACCAGTCCGTAGTCGCCGAACTGGCCGGTTAGCACTCCTATTAGCTCCTGATTCTGGGTGATCTCCTCGAGCACCTCGCGCGTCGTGCGCGTGGCCTCCTTGAGCACCGGCCGACGCATCATGCCGCCAAACAGCATCGAGACGAACGGGGGTGTAGCCTTTTCCATGAAGAACAGCTGCGCCTTCTTCACAGTGGCGACGACCTTCTCGAGGTATTGGTCGATCGCGTCCTTGTCGCTCGGGAAATACTCATGTAGCTGCGCCCGGAAGTTTTCGAAGCCCTTCACGAAGTCATATGAGCGCTCGCCCAGGATGATCCGGTCGTAGACATCCCCCATGTCGGCCCATTCAAGCTCGCCATCGGTGATGAAGTCGAACATGCGCCGCGCCATGCCTCGGGGATGCGCCACCTCTCCGATGTAATGAACACCGACGTCCCATTCGTAGCCCGGCCTGCGGAACGTGTGTGTGAAACCGCCGGCCGTGTAGTGCCGCTCGAGCACGAGCACTCGCTTGCCGGCGAGCTTGGCAAGGTTAACGGCAACCGAAAGACCTCCGATGCCCGATCCGATGACGATTGCGTCCCATTCGTCGGCGAGACCCGGATGTTGCTTGTACGATGTTCCAATTCGCATGTCGTTCTCCTATGTGCGGCTCACTGTGCCGCTTCCGGCTTCACGAAAACCGTCGATACCAACTCTTCGAATGAGCAGCCCATCACGAGCTTGCCCGCGAGGTGCAGCGAGACGAGCCCATGAAGCTGAGCCCATAGGTAATGTGCACGTGGAAGCGACTCCCCTTCGAGGAGCCCCACGTTCACGCTCGCCTGCACCGCCTCGTGAAGATAAGAAAACGCACGGGCCTGCTCGGCCTCGAGCTCAGGATACGTCCCTGCCGGCGCTTGCAAGAGCTCAAACATGATGTGGTACGCATCGGGCTCATCGAGCGCAAAGCTCACGTACGCCCTACCCAACATCCGAAGCGCATCCTCGGGATCCTCACTCCCAGCGACCGCATCGCGCTGAGCGTCCGCAAACCTCCGAAAGGCCTCCGTCCGCACCATCGCAAACAACTCTTCCTTGTTCTCGAAGTACCGATATGGCGTCATCGGGCTCACCCCAAGCTCCTTCGCCAAGGACCGCAGCGTCACCCCCCGATACCCTCGCTCGGCAAAAAGCCTCGTCGCCGCAGCCACAGCCCGCGCCCGAAACGCCCCCAACTCCTCCACCGTCAAAACAGCCCGAGCCACCCACAGCATTTACGCCGTAAATTTAACGCCGTCAAGGGGACACTCTCCGGGGTCACAAACCCCCAAGATCACTCCACTTCTCAGCGAAAGATCGCAGCGCCTTGCTCGTGAAGGTCTGGGAGCGGGAGCGCGGGGCAGCTCATCCTCGTTGCGATCTTTGGCCTGAGAACGCCCTGGTTTCGGGGGTTTAGGACCCCGGAGAGTGTCCCTATTTCAGGGTTACGGCTGCCCAGGTTCGTTTGCCGGCTTTGATGATGTAGCGGCGGCCTTTGGGGAGTTTGGCTTGGGGGTCGGTGAGGCGGGCGCCGTCGATTTCTACGCCGCCTTGTTGGATGCGGCGGCGGCCGTCGCTGGAGCTCTTCACCCTACCGATGTCGCTCAAGAGCTTGGGGACCCAAACGGCCTCTTCATCGAGGGCGACCTCGTGCTCGGGGATGTCTTCGGGGATTTGGCGCTGGGAGAACTGGGCGAGCCAGGAGGCTTCGGCTGCGTTTGCCTGCTCGGCGTCGTGGTAACGGGTGACGATCTCTTTGCCGAGGGCGATCTTGGCGTCTCGTGGGTTCATGTCGCCGGCTGCGCACGCACGTTTTCGCCGTTCGGCCTCGACCGCGGGCTCTGCGGAGAGCAGCTCGTAGTAGCGCCACATCAAGTCGTCGGAGATGCTCATCAGTTTGCCAAACTGCTCCTTGGGCGGTTCGGCCACGCCGACG
>CALJYC010000330.1 GCA_937984275.1 uncultured bacterium
TCGAAGAGTGTCGCGGCGGCGATCAGCACCCCGACTGCTGTACCCATGAAAACCCGGTTCATCTGACTCCCATCAACACGAGAAGCGCGGAAAAGCTTCCAGGTCGCTACCACATCCGCTTGTGAGGGCAAAGCGGTTGACGGGTCTCGCGGTTTTGCGGACACTCACCGACCCTCATGACCACCGCAGTGTTATCGATTGGCACCGAGCTCACCCGTGGTGAGTTGGTGAACACCAACGCCGCGTGGCTGGGCGAGGAGCTGACCAAGCTCGGCTTCGACGTCGTCGAGCATACGACCGTGGATGACGACCTCGATCGAATCGTGGCGCTCACACACAGTTTTGCGCAAAAGCATCGGGTCGTGATTGTGACCGGCGGACTCGGGCCGACCTCCGATGACGTCACCACGGCGGCGGCGGCCAAGGCTGGCGGGGTCGAGCTCGTCCGCGATGAAAGCATCGTCGAAGGGATTCGACAGAAGTTCGAGGCGTTCGGGCGGGTGATGCCGGAGTCGAATGCCAAGCAGGCTGACTTCCCCGAAGGCGCGGAGATTCTATCGAACCCCATGGGTACCGCGCCGGGGTTTTCCATGACGTTTGGTCAGGCGCGTTTCTTCTTCGTTCCTGGCGTGCCCCGCGAAATGAAGCACATCTTCTTCGAGTCGATCGTGCCTGCCATCGCGGCGCTTGCCGAACCGCGAACCCATCAAGTGCATTTGCGGACGTTCGGGATGACCGAATCGGGCGTTGCCGAGGCGCTTCGTGGCCTCGAGAAAGCGCACGAAGGACTGACCCTGGGCTACCGAGCACATTTCCCCGAGATCGAGGTGAAGGTGCACGTGCGCGCGGATTCGGTGGCCGAAGCCGAGCGGCTCTCGGATTCGATCGCCGAGGAAGTGCGCGTGCGCCTCGGTGATGCGGTGTTTGGTGGCCGGACCGACTCTTTTGCAGACGTCGTGGGCAGAGCCCTTCGCGACGGGGGCAAGACCCTCGCCGTGGCTGAATCGTGCACGGGCGGACAGGTGGGTGAGATGCTGACCCGCGTTCCGGGCGCCTCGGACTACTTGTTGCTCGATGCGGTCGTCTACGCGAACAGCGCCAAGGAGGCGGTGCTCGGGGTCAGCCGGGAGGTGCTGGTCGCGCATGGCTCGGTGAGCTCGGAGACCGCCGCTGCAATGGCGGAGGGGGCGCTTCGAGTGGCGGGCGCTGATATCGCCGTGTCGATCACCGGCGTCGCGGGGCCCGGCGGCGGCACCGAAGACAAGCCCGTGGGGACCGTGTGGTTCGGCCTGGCGCGCAAGGGTGAGCCAACCGTCACCAAGCACCGGAAGCTTCCATGGGGGCGAGACCGGGTGCAGACCTTGTCCGCCTATTTCGCGCTCGAGCTCGTCCGGCGTGCGGCTCTAGGACGTGAGTTCGATCTCCCGGGGCGCTGAGTCGGTCTGCTCTCGCTGTCCGGGGCTGGTCGCGGTAGGGTACGGTCCTATGCAGGTCCGGGGGGCCGCATCGGGCACTTTCCCGATCACAAACTTGACTAGCGTAATGAAGCCGACTAGACGGGTGTTCAGGTAATTCATTCAAAGGAATCCGCGCTATGGCCGAACCGAATCGCGAAAAAGCCCTCAACCTAGCCCTCGGAACTATTGAGAAAGCCTATGGAAAAGGCTCGATCATGCGTTTGGGGGATGCCGCCGCCAGACTAAAGGTGCCGGTGACCTCTAGTGGGGCGATTTCCCTCGACCTCGCGCTGGGCGTCGGCGGGTATCCGCGAGGTCGGATCGTTGAGATCTATGGGCCGGAATCGAGCGGCAAGACGACTTTGACCCTCCATGCGATCGCCGAGTGCCAGAAAAATGGCGGTATCGCCGCCTTCATCGATGCCGAGCATGCGCTCGACCCAAGCTACGCCCGCAAGCTTGGTGTGAACGTCGACGAGCTTCTGGTCAGCCAGCCAGACCATGGTGAACAGGCCCTCGAGATCGCCGACACGCTCGTCCGCTCGGGCGCAGTGGACATCATCGTCATCGACTCGGTAGCGGCCCTGGTGCCTCGCGCCGAGATCGAAGGCGAGATGGGTGACAGCCACGTCGGCCTTCAGGCGCGCTTGATGAGCCAGGCGCTTCGAAAGCTCACCGGCAACCTCCAGAAGAGCCATACCACCCTGTTCTTCATCAACCAGATCCGCATGAAGATCGGCGTGATGTTCGGCAGCCCCGAAACGACCAGTGGCGGCAACGCGCTCAAGTTCTATGCGTCGCAACGTCTCGACATTCGCCGCATCGGCACGATCAAAGTGGGTGACGCCGCGGTGGGCAACCGTTGCCGCGTCAAGGTGGTCAAGAACAAGCTCGCTCCGCCGTTCCGTTTGTGCGAGTTCGATATCCTCTTCGGCAAGGGCATCAGCCGCACCGGCGACGTGCTCGACCTCGGCGTCGAGGCAGGCATCATCAACAAGTCAGGCGCCTGGTATAGCTACGGCGAAGAGCGCGTCGGGCAAGGTCGCGATAACGCGCGCACCTTCCTCGAAGAGCATCCTGACATTCTTGCGAAGGTCGAGCGCCAGCTTCTTCAGAAGCACGGGCTCATCGAAGAAGACGCGCCTGCGCAGCCGAAGGCCGAAGCCAAAGCACCGGCGACCGCGCCGGCCAAAGGGGCTGCTAGCAAGGGAGCCCGGCCTAACTGAACTCCTTTTCCGGGGTCCGGCGAAATAGCTCCAAGCTGCTGAAATCACAACGCTTTGCCCAAAAGTAACCATTGACTTTCGGGTCTGGTTTTGCTATACAAGTGACGTGCATGTAGTTGTTTGCACACTCAACGACGAATGGTTTTTCGCCCGCGCTCCCAGCGCGGGTTTTCGTCGTTTTTGACTCAGTTGACTCAGTTTGACTCAAGGGAGACTTGTCTCATGAGCTTTAGCGTAGGCGACAAAGCGGTTCACCCGGCGCACGGCGTCGGAGAGATCACGCAAATCGAGGAGCGATTGATCGGTTCCGACAAAATCGATTTCTACATCCTCAAGCTCCTGAACGGCAAAGCGGGCACCATTCGCGTCGCCCTCAACGCGGTCGATCGGGTCGGTCTTCGGCAAGTCATGTCGCGCAGTGCCGCCAAGACGGTCCTGGCCGAGCTCAAGAAGGACGAGATGGCGGTGACCTCGCAGCCGTGGAACCGGCGCTACCGCGAGTACACCGAGATGCTCAAGAGTGGCTCCCCGATCAAGGTCGCCAAAGTCTTGCGTGATTTGTCGAAGGTTCGCTCTGACAAGGGCGAGCTCAGCTACGGCGAAAAGAAGCTCATGGAGCAGGCTCGCAAGCTCCTCATCACCGAGTTGGCCCTAGCCCGCCGCGTCCGAGAAGAAACAATCGAACGCGACCTAGCAGCCATCCTCAACTAAAGAAAAAGGGGTAGGCGATAGCGTGGGGGCGGTGGGGCGGGACAAACCACCGCCGCAGGCGTCCGGCCTCTAGCGCGTGGCCTTTTCTTCGTGGCCGGACTGGCCGAAGCGTCGCGAGAGCTCGCTGAGGAGGTCTCGGAGAGAGACTTCGCGCAGGACTAGGCCGACCAACAGGTGGTAGATGACGTCGCCGGCTTCGGAGGCGACGCGGTCGTCCGACTCGCCGATTATCGCCTGGCCTAGCTCCGCCGCTTCCTCTCGGAGCTTGGCGTCGATTTTTGTCGGGCCCGCGTCGAGCAGGGATTTGGTGTAACTCTTACCGCTGTTTGAGGCTTTGCGCTGCTGCAACGTGCGCTCGAGGCGGAGCAAGGTGGGGGCGGCGGTGTCGTTTCCCGCTTCGACCAGATTGCCATCGGCTTCCAAACGCCGAAAGAAGCAGGTCTGCGCGCCGGTGTGACAGGACGGGCCGGCGGGATCCACCATGTAGATCAGCGTGTCGCCGTCACAGTCGACCCACACGTTTCGAACCCGAAGCGTATTGCCGCTACTCTCGCCCTTCTTCCAGAGCGCCTGGCGCGAACGGCTATAGAAGTGGGCAAGCCCAGTCCTCAGTGTCTGCTCAACCGCGGTCTTGTCCGCATACGCCATCATCCGAACCTCACCGGTTTCGGCATCCTGCGCAATGACAGCGACCAGGCCCTGAGAGTCGTATTTGAGCGCGGACAAGGACATGAGCGTGGGGTACGCCAGGATCACGGGCATCGCAACTGCGCCAGCGTCCCCGGGCACGGTGGAACGCGACATGGCGCGGGAACTGCAATACCGGAGAACGGCTAGCGACGGGCGTGCTCGCGATTGGGAGCCCCGTCGCCACGGCTTCATATGTCGACCCACGGCTAGGCGCCGACCCAATCACTGTGCTGCCCATCGCGAGCCGTTCTCCTGTGTAGAAGCCGACGTACGGAGGTGTATGTGACGTGTGGAGCATTAACCCTTTTGAAAAGGGGTCTGACCCCTTTTCTTCGGGAAGCTGGCACTGTTTGGTGTGGGGAGTCGTCCGTAGGGGCTCGGACAAACGCGACATGGGGTGGAGTCGGCGTGTGAGTGACAAGCGGCCATGACAGCAACCCGCTGCCGATTGGCGCGAGCTCCGAGGGGCGGCTTGCGT
>CALJYC010000331.1 GCA_937984275.1 uncultured bacterium
CATCGAGCCCGGAGCCTACGATGCCGTGGCGCTGATCTTCACGCACAAGCACGAGAGCATCCGGCGGACGGTGCATCGAAGGCTTGCAGCCGCCTTGAAGCCGGGCGGCCACCTGTTCCTCGAAGCCTACACCCAAGAGCAGCTCTCCTACGGCACAGGAGGTCCGCCCAACGCGAAACTTCTCTACACGCTAGAGGACCTCCGCGAAGACTTCTCAGATCTCGAGATCGTAGAGCTCGAGAAGGTCGAAGTCGAGATTCGCGAAGGCCGCTATCACACGGGATTGGCGAGCGTCGTGCGGCTGGTTGCCAGGCGCTAGCTCAACCGCAAGCACCAACTGACGAAGGCCTACCTCAGAACGACGTGACGGTGAGCCCGGAAGTCGTCGCGCAGTCGCCGGTGGTCCCGCACTGCGGCGCGTCGTCGCGTCGGACCATGGCGACCGCGACACCGGTTCCCACACCGACGACCACGATGGCGCCAATCATCACCCAGAAGCCGGGTCGCTTCACGAAGCGGTCTCGTTCATCCTGAGGCTCCGTGCTGGTGGTGACCATCGTGGCCGTCACACCCAAGGCTGGGGGCGGCGCCGCCGTCAGTGGCTCCAAGCCGATCTCGAGCGACTCACGTCCGCCGCGCTCGAGGCGCACCTCGCTGAGCGAGGTAGCGAACTGGTCGTGCGTGACACGCAGAGAGTGTGTTCCGGGATTCAGCCGCAGTCTGCGTTCGAAGCCAGGGGCGGGAAAGAGTCGTCCATCCACGTAAAGAAGGGCGTCCACAGGGGTGACCGTGAGTCGGAGCTCGGCGACCGCTTTCTCGAGCAAGTCTCGCAGGCTCTGGCCGCGCTGCTGGGCCGCGTAGTTGTAGCGAACTTCGGAAAACTCGTCGTAGCGGTCGAGCTCCGCCAGCCCGTCGACCGGTCGGTTGAGGCGGTAAAGAGCGTTGGCGATGTTGTAGGAAGTGCTCGCCCGAGGAACCAGAACTGCGGAACGACGAAACGACGCGAGCGCCTCGCCCCAGCGTTGTGACTTTGCGAGCGCGAGGCCTTCGTCGAAGAGTCGCTTCGCTTCAGTTTCGTTTCCGTCGCTTTCGTCGGCAGCGGCCGTGGAAGGGAGCGGGGCCCAGGCCGTCAGGCAGCCCATCGTGAGCGCAAGCGCAAAGTAGATGGACCTCACCATTCCGTCACCAAGTCTGGAGGTTTCGTGTGGCCCGGGTCTTCCGGAGCGGTGGGCGCGGGGCGGCGCTTGGGTGCCTTCTTGCGTTGGGTCTTGGGCTTCCGCTGGGCCTTGGGCACTGAGGGCTTCGACCTGACTTCGACCGGCTCCACTCTCGCGGTCTCGGGCACGGCCTCCGGCTCCGGCTCCAGTTCCGGCTCCGGCTCTGGTTCGGGCACGGCCTCCGGCTCCGGCTCCGGTTCGGGTTCGGGCTCGGACTGGAAAGAGTTCTCCGGGATCCGGACAATGGGCTGCGGTTCTTCGACAGGATCCCGCACCGTCCACCAGGCCGCCAAGACGGCGGCGAGCACAAAGCCAACCCCCGCAAGAGCCAGCTTGCGCTGCGACTTGAAGGGCAGGTTGAGCAGCTCGGAGTCGACCTGAGCCTCGGGCCCCGACGGCGGCGCTGAGAGCAGCTCCTTCGGGCCCAGCCCCGTGAGCGTTCGTTGCATGCCGGTTTCGCCCAGCGCGCCTGGTGGCCAAGAGGAAACCGCAGGGTCGGGTGGAGGGATGGAAGGCAGCTCGATGCCCATTTCCTCGAGGCGCGTCTTGAGCGCGGACAGCGAGCCAATGCGTCGCTCGGTCGAGCGATGGAGCGCGTCTCGAAGGATCGCCGCGTAGCCTTCCGGAAGCGATTCGAAATCGATTGGCGACTCGCACACGGCCTCGAGAATTTCCATCGAGGTGTCGCCGTCAAAGGGAGCGCGTCCGGTCAGGCATTCGTACCAGACCACGCCCACACCCCAGACGTCGGTGTGCGGGCCGACGAGCGCGCGCTGATCCCGGGCTTGCTCTGGAGACATGTACTGGGGCGTGCCCATGATGATGTCGTTCCGGTCGCGGAGGCTTTCCGAGCGAACGTCTTGGAGGATCTCGGCGACCCCGAAGTCGAGGAGCTTGAGCGTGACGATGCCATGGGCATCTTGGACCAGCATGATGTTCTCGGGCTTGAAGTCGCGGTGCACGATGCCGAGCTCGTGCGCCTTCTCGAGCGCGTCGATGAGGGGCAGGAGGACGGTGAGCGTGTCGGTCTCGGAGAGGCGTCCGCGCTCGAGGAGCACGTCGCGAAGCGTTGGCCCTTGCAGAAGCTCCATCACCATGTACGCGGTCGCCCAGTCGTCTTCGCCCATGTCGAGCACATCCACGACGTTTGGGTGGTTGAGCTGAACCGTCGCCCGGGCCTCCCTCAGGAACGCTTCGCGCAGGCGCTCGAAATGCGGAACGCTCGGGTCGAGGACTTTCACCGCCACCTCGCGCTCCGTCCAGATGTGCGTCGCGCGGTACACCGTAGCCACACCGCCTGAGCCGATGACGGGGCCGAGGCGGTACTTCCCGCCAATCAGATCGCCTCGCTGCATGGGAGGGTCGGGGTTCGTCATGAGGGGATCGGGCAAGAGCAGAGGGTGTGAGATATCGCCGCTGTGGACAAGGGGAAGCGTACTTCGTGAGGCATCCCACAGACGGCCTTCGTCGCTTTGCCGAGCGATGGCGGGCGGGTATCCTTGCCGCCCTTGTCGACCGTGAAATTCCATCGCTTATCGTGCCTCCTCGGCCTCTCCTTGCTCGGTCTGGGCTGCGCAGAAGGCACTTCCACACAGGTCGTGGTCCTCATGGATACCGACTACGCGACGCCGATGGAGGTCGACCGCATCCGCGCTCGCGTCTCGAAAGTCATGGACAGCGAGACGGGGACGGAAGAGCGTCAAACCTGGGTCCGGGAGTTTGCGGTAACCGGGGAGGCGGCCAGTGCCCCAAGCGCGTACACGCTGCCCGCGACGTTTGGCATCTTGCCCGCGGACGGCGACCTCGACCGGGACATCGTCATCGAGCTCGAAGCGCTCGGGAACGGGGGCGAGGAAGTGCTGGTCTCGCGCCGGGTCAAAACGGGCTTCGTTCCAGGTGAGACGCGCCTGCTACGCATGCACTTGTACCGGGCGTGCGCGGCGCTGACTTGTTCGGCGGGTGAGACCTGCGGCTGCGCGGATATGGCCTCTTGCTCGGCGCCCTCTTGCATCGACGAAACCGTCCCCCCCGAAGACCTGGAACCCATCGACGACCCGGGCGCTCTGCCCGAGGACGCGGGGATCCCCATCTTCGACGCGAGCGTGCCCGATTCAAGCGTCCCACCGGACGATGGCGGCACCGAGCCCGACGCCTCGGTTCCCGACGGAGGCGGAATCAACTGCGAGCCGCCGCTGAGCGTTTGCGGCCTCGATTGTGTGAACACGGAGGCCGATCCTCGTTACTGCGGTGATTGCGACACCACCTGTTCCGCCGGGCAAGTCTGCGATGCCGGGAGCTGCATCGACCCAGGAGACTGCCGCGCAAACGGCGTCGACTGCACGGGCTTCAGCTACTGCGACGAAGCGACCGGTGAGTGTCTTCCGGGCTGCGTGGACAGCACGCAGTGTAACGGCGAGCACCAGGTGTGCGACCCGGTGCTTCACGATTGCGTGTGTGATTCCGGCTTCGAGAGCTGCCCATCCGGCTGCGTCGACACGCAGAACGACCCGAGCTTCTGTGGCGACTGCACGAGGGTGTGTCCGACCGGCAACGTCTGCGAGCTGGGCATCTGCGTCGACCCAGGCGACTGCCGGACCAACGGCGTCGACTGCGCGGGCTTCACCTACTGCGACGCGGCGAGCGGCGAGTGCTTGCGCGGTTGCGCCGACAACCCGCAGTGCACGGGCCAGAACGAAGTCTGCGACACGGTATCGCACGAATGTGTCTGCGCGGCAGGGTCGCACCTCTGCGGCGCGGTCTGCGTCTCTGACCTCGACGTCAATTCTTGCGGGACTTCGTGCACGCCCTGCAACGCGCCGCCCAATTCGATGCCGACGTGCAACCTGGGCGCTTGTGATTTCGTTTGTGCCGAGAACTACGAACGCTGCGACCTGGCCTGCTGCCCCACCAGCTGTCCTCCGGGGCAGGTGCTCTACAACAGGAGCTGCGCCCAAGTTCACGTGCAGGTCGCGAGCGACCAGGGGAACCTCGGAGAGTTCAGCTCGATTGCTCTCGATGCCGCGGGTTTGGCGCACATCGCCTGCTACGCGTCGAGCGGAAGAGACCTGAGGTACCTGGCTCAGCAAGCCGACGCCTCCTGGGTCTCGGAGACGCCGGACGGGCCGAATGAAGTCGGACGCTACGCTTCCATCGCTCTCGGCCCCTCGGGGCTCATCCACGTGACGTACTACGACGCGAGCGACACCGCTCTCATGTTTGGGACGCGGCAGGGCGACGGAACCTGGGTCCTCGAGCAAGCGGATGAACCAGACGTAGGTGAGCACGACTCCCTCGCGTTCGACGCCGCGGAAACAGCCCACGTGAGCTACTACGACAAGGACGCCAGAGACCTCAAGTACGCCAAGCGAACGACGGAGGGTGCCTGGACGATTGAGCGCGTCGATTCAACGAGCGACGTTGGGCAGCACACGTCTCTCGCCGTGGGCGCAGATGGCACCGTCCACGTGAGCTACTACGACGCGTCAACGAGAGACCTGAAGTACGCGTTGCGCCAGGGGGACGGAACCTGGGTTCTTCGCACCGTCGCCAGCGACGGAGACGTCGGCAAGGACACCTCCCTGGCCCTAGACGCGTCCGGGGCTCCGCACATCAGCTTCTACGGCGAGACCGACAGAGACTTCCTTTACGCCAAGCAGGTGGCGCCAGATTCATGGGCGGTCACGGCCATCGAAAGCGCCGGCGACGTGGGCAAGGAGGGCTCGCTGACCTTCGGCCCGGACGGTGCGGCGCGCGTCAGCTACTACGACGAGACCGCGAGGGACCTGAAGTTCGCGATTCAACTCCCCGACGACTCCTGGGCAATTCAAACGCTCGACAGCGTGGGCGACGTCGGTCGCCACACCTCGATTGCGGTCGACGAGCTCGGCAACGCGCACATCAGCTACGAGGACCGAACGAACGACACCGTCAAGTACGCCTTGATTGCCGCTCCGGAGTAAGCCGCCCCTCCCCCTCCCGCGCCCCACCAACCCAAGCTACCTCTACAAAAAAACGAAGTCCGCGACGCCGACACCATCCTCCTCGACATCGACCTAGGCTTCGAAGTCATCCGCAGAATCGGCGCAACCTCGAAAGCTCGATGGAGAACATCAAGCACATGCTCGAAGGCTGACGAGGCGCGAATCCAGCGCATCGCGTCTTGACGCCGCGACGGCAGCGTCGACGGGGGATGCCAATGCGGCAGCCAGCATTCTCATCGGAAAGCTCACGGGCAGCGAGCTCTGCATGGGCAGCCTCATGCCCAAAGGCGATCCCGCGCTCGCCCCCGAGCTCATCGACACCATCGCCACCTGGATCTGCCAGGGCGCAGAGAACGACTAGGTCGCGTCTGCGAAAGCGCCCCCGCCTGGGCGAAGCCGCTTCGCGATGGCGTCGACGACGTCGAGAGCGGCCTGCAGGGGTGCGGCAAGGTGGCTCCACTTCGTGGGTGGCAGATAGTGCAGGCTGGTGCCTTCGTCACGGAGCGCTCGTATTGTCTCCCGACACCTGTGCCTCATTACTCCGTCTCGTCCCGCTCGAGCAGCGCCCCCTCGTAACTCGCCCGCACCCCAGGCGAGAGCGAGTCCATCAGCCTTTGCGATTCGGAGAGCCCGACGAGAGTCGGCCTACGCTTGGGAGGGGAATAGATGACTCCGATCACGGGCGCGTGCAGATGGTAATCGAAGAGCCAGTCAGGCAGTCCAGCCTCTTCGTCGTACACCGCGCCCTCATCAGAACCAGTGAACCATTCAGGCACCGCGTCGTCACCACGCGGCCCCCCGTCACCCCCGACCGACGCCAAGATGACCACCACCACACTCACAACAAACCCGACAATCGCTGGTCGTACCTCTCGCCTACCCATTCAACCCCCACTCCAAAATAGC
>CALJYC010000332.1 GCA_937984275.1 uncultured bacterium
ACCTTGCGGGCGTTTGGCGAGAACAGATTGGTGTAGAGCTTCATTGGGGACTCCTCCATCGGTGGGTTTGCTACAGGGATCGAGGGACGTTACAGGCTGGGCAGACTGGGGTCGATTGTAAAAGTTCTGTCATCAATGAGCCGATCTCTCGTAACCCGCTTCCCGGTCTGCGATACAGCGATAGGCTGGGAAGCGGCAAGCGACAAACGCGATGCTCAAGCAGTGGATAGGCAAGGCGTTCCTTCGGGTCGCTGGATGGAAAACGGAGGGGGAGCGACCCCGGGTGGATCGGTACGTGATCATCGCAGCGCCGCACACGTCCAACTGGGACATGCCGTTCATGTTGGCGATGGCGTTCGTCTACGACATTCCGGTCCGGTGGATGGGCAAGCACACGCTGTTCAAGGCGCCGTTCGCTTCTTTCTTCAAGCGCCTCGGCGGCATTCCGATTGTCCGCCATCGCCCTGGCGGCGTCGTGGGGCAGATGGTCGAACACTTCGAGAACAACGACTCACTGGTCTTGATGGTGCCCGCCGAGGGGACTCGCTCACATGTCGACTACTGGAAGTCGGGCTTCTATCACATTGCGCGAGGCGCCGATGTGCCGGTCATCCTTTCGTACCTCGACGTTGGCAAGAAGGTCGGCGGCATTGGTCCCGCGATCGAGCTCACGGGTGACTTCCGCGCGGACATGGACAGGATTCGCGAGTTCTATGCAGGGATGCAGGGATTTCGCCCCGAGAACATCGGCGTGATCAGGCTGCGTGAGGAAGACGTCGAAGAGGTCGTCGACCACGACGGCACCGGGCCCGACGAGATCGAGCGGCTCGCGGGCAACCTGTAACATTTGCGCCAGCAGGACGTCCTTTACATTCGCGACCGGATCGTGAAACGATTTCGGCCTTCGAAAGGCGTTGCAATGAACGACAGTGCCGTATGGCTCAAGGTCCTCGAGCCCGAGGAGCTTGCTGAGGGCCGTGTCAAAGCGGTTACGTGCAAGCATCGAACGCTTTGCCTGACCCACTTCGAGGGGCAGTTTGCGGCGCTCGACAACAAGTGCCCGCACCAAGGCGGGCCGTTGGGCGAAGGCTCGATCGAGAGCGGCTTGCTCCGCTGTCCGTGGCACGGCTGGGACTTCGACCCGCTCACCGGTAAGCCGCCCGGCGGGTTCGACGATGGTGTCGAGACGTTCCCGCTGGAGGTGCGGGAGGACGGAGTGTATGTCGGGTTTCCCGCGGAGGAACTTCACGTCCGCACGGCGAGCGACGTCATGGTCGAGACGCTGATCACCTGGGGCCTGCGATGGGTGTGGGGGATCGTCGGGCACTCGAACCTCGGGTTCGCCGACGCGATGCGGCGACAGGAAGCCCAAGGAGCGTTGGGGTACTTTGGAATCCGCCACGAAGGGGCCGCCGCGTTCGCCGCATCAGCCTACGGTAAGCTCACCGGCAAGCCCGCCGCTTGTTTCGCGATCGCAGGGCCCGGTGCGACCAATCTTCTGACGGGGCTTTGGGATGCGCATGTCGACCGGGCGCCGATGCTTGCGCTGACTGGTCAGGTTCCGACCACGCTCATCGGACGCGGCGCCTTTCAAGAGGTCGACCTCGCGGCCGCGTTTGGGGGTGTAGCGAAGTACACAGCGGTGGTTGCCAAGGACTCGAACTTCGCTGAGCTCGCCGGCCTTGCCTGCAAGCATGCGATTCTCGAACAGGGCGTGTCCCACATGGTGTTCCCGGATGACGTGCAAGTCGTCGAAGCACCAGACACGAAGGCCGGTTCGCCAGAGGGCCGGATCACCGCGCGTCAGATTTCGCCTCCACTGGACTCGCTCGAGCAAGCAGCAAAGAAGATCGCGGAGGCCAAGCGCCCCGTCATCATCGTCGGGCACGGCGCCCGGTTCGTCATGGATCCGGTGATTGCCTTAGCCGAGCAGCTCAACGCGCCGGTCTTGACGACGTTCAAAGGCAAGGGTCTCATCGCCGATGACCATCCGCTCGGCTGCGGGGTGCTTGGGCGCAGCGGGACGCCGGTGGCGAGTTGGTTCATGAACGAAGCCGACCTGCTGATCGTGTTCGGCGCGAGCTTCAGCAACCACACCGGCATCACGAGCTACAAGCCGATCGTTCAAGTCGACTACGACCCCATGATGCTCGGGCGACTTCATTCGGTGACAGTTCCCGTGTGGGGCGAGATCGGCGTGACCGCGGGCCTCCTGAAAGAGCGCCTCGGGTCTACAACGGCGGTCGATCAGCGACCCGACGTGGTCGAACGATGGAAGATCTGGCGCGAGGAAAAGGCGCGGCGGCTCGGCGAAGTGGAGGGTGGCGGGGTGCATTCGGCCGCGATCTTCGCGGCGCTGACTGCAACGGCACCCGAAGACGCGATCATCGCCGTCGACGTCGGGAACAACACGTACTCGTTCGGCCGCTATTTCGAATGCCAGCGGCAGTCCGTGCTGATGAGCGGGTATCTCGGATCGATCGGCTTTGGCTACCCCGCTGCCATGGGCGCGTGGGCTGCGACCCAAGAGAGTGACCCGCGATTCAGTGGCCGCAAGGTCATCGCCGTGACCGGTGACGGCGGCTTCGCGCAGTACATGGCCGAGTACACGACGGCGGTGAAGTACGGGATGGACATCACCCACGTCCTGCTGAACAACAGCGAGCTCGGCAAAATCAGCAAGGAGCAGCGCACGGCTGACTACGACGTGTGGCAAACATCGCTCCACAACCCGAGCTTCGCCGAATACGCCGAGCTTTGCGGGGCCATGGGGCTTCGCGTGACCGCCGCCGATCAACTCGAGGGCGCGCTTGCCGAGGCGCTGGCGCACGACGGTCCGGCGACCGTCGAAATTCTCGCGGACCCACTCCTCATTTAGCTCAAGGAAACGAATGACCGTCACGCAGGTTCGCAAACAAGAGAAGGTGCCCATTGCTAAGTGGAGCGAGCTCAGGGACCGAGAGCCGACGTATGCGTTGGTTGCTGGTGTAGATTTGGTGGTGCTTCGGTACGACGACGAGGTGTCGGTCTTATACGGTCGCTGTCTTCACCGCGGCGCCCTGATGGCCGATGCCCGAGTCGAGGGCGAGAACCTCATCTGCGGCCTACACGGATGGGACTATCGTTACGACACCGGCGTCAGCTCGTACAACAACGCCGAGGTACTGCGGAAGTTCCGAGCGTGGGTCGATCACGACATCGACGCGGTGTTGGTCGACAAAGAGGAGATTCGGGCTTGGGCGGAGACGTCGCCTCAGCCCTACGCGCGCGACGCGTACTTGGGCCTCTATGCCGACGTGCATGGAACGCCCGCAGAGCCTTTCAATCAGCACATCCAAGAGCTTGCGCGTAATGGTCTGAAGAAGGTCGGCCACGACGGCCCGATGTCTGCGATGGGCGTGCCACGCCAGGAGCTGCCCTCTTGGGATGATGTCTTGCTCCTGACCGCCCAGCTTGCGCGGAAGCCGCTGCTCGGCGATGTGCCGGTCGGCTCCGACGTCGTCATCGGCCCGAACGCCAAGAAGCCACTGCATCTCGAGATTCCGCTCTTCGTCAGTGACATGAGCTTTGGCGCCTTGAGCCGTGAGGCCAAGATCGCGCTGTCAAAGGGCGCCGAGATGGCTGGCACTGGCATCTGCTCTGGAGAAGGCGGCATGCTGCCCGACGAGCAGGCGAGCAACTCCCGCTACTTCTACGAGCTCGCCTCGGCACGCTTTGGCTGGAGCATGGACAAGGTGAAGAAGTGCCAGGCGTTTCACTTCAAGGGCGGGCAGGGAGCCAAAACCGGCACCGGCGGACATCTCCCCGGCAACAAAGTGAGTCCAGAGATTGCCGCCGTGCGCGGGCTCGAACCGGGGCAGGCGGCGATCAGCCCCGCCACGTTTCCCAACTTGGATGGTCCCGCGGACTTCCGGCGCCTCGCCGATGAAGTGCGGGACGCCACTGGGGGCATTCCCATTGGTTTCAAGCTGAGCGCGCAGCATATCGAAAACGACATCGACTTCGCGCTCGAGTCGGACGCTGACTACATCATCCTCGACGGCCGCGGCGGCGCGACGGGCGCAGCACCCAACATCTTCAGGGACAACATCTCCGTCCCGACGATGGTAGCCTTGGCACGGGCGCGGCGTCATCTCGATGTGCGTGAACGCACGGACGTGACCCTGGTCATCACCGGTGGGCTGCGGACCGAAAGCGACTTCGTGAAGGCGCTGGCCCTGGGCGCTGACGCAATCGCTGTCTCTAACTCTGCGCTCCAGGCGATCGGTTGCCTCGGGATGCGGGCTTGCCAGACCAACAACTGCCCGGTCGGAATCGCTACGCAACGAGATCATCTGCGAGCGAGACTAGAAATCGAGAAATCGGCGCAGCAGCTCGACAACTACTTCCGTGCGACGGTCGACCTGATGAAAGTGCTGGCGCGCGGCTGCGGGCATGCGCACCTCAGCCAGTTTGAACAGAGCGACCTCACGACCTGGAAGCGCGAAATCGCGCAGCTCACCGGCATTCACTACGCAGGAGTCACGCCGCTATGACCTGGAAGACCCTTGGTGCGGTGTTCCCCGGGGAGCTCAGGGAGGCACGGCTTCAGCTGCACTGGGCCGCGCAGTCGGTGAGCGCCCCGGGTACGAGCTTGCTTCCGGCCCAAGCGGACGATAGCCACACCAACCTCGGTTGGGATTCGAAGTTCGGCGTGTTGGCCGGGCGCAATGTGAGCGGGCAACCGGCACAAGCGGCGTTGGTGTTCGAGGCGCTGGAGCTGCTGGTCATAGACGGTGGGCGTGAGCGTTCTTCGATGCGGCTAGCCGGTCACACGCTGCAGCAAGCTCTGGCTTGGCTCGGCGAAGAGATTGCCGGCGATGCGTCGGCGCTCTCGTTGCCCAATTACGAGATGCCCTCTCACGCGATCGGTGAAGGCGGCGTGTTTTCAGACGCACGGGCCGACGCGCGCACCGAGCTCGCCGCGTGGTTTGCAAACGCGTTTGGTTCGATTCGAGAGGTCGTGTCGGCCGACCCTGCGGCATCGCCGGTGCGCTGTTGGCCTCACCACTTCGATGTGGCGAGCTTGATCACCCTCGATGCAGGTGTTGGCTCCGAGGAGGCGCGAAGCATTGGCGTAGGGTTTTCGCCGGGCGATGGTTCTTACGACCAGCCGTACTTCTACGTCACTCCCTGGCCGTATCCAGACACCGAAGATCTTCCATCGCTCACGGCTGGTGCGCACTGGCACCGAGAAGGATGGACTGGAGCGGTGCTCACGGCCGAGCGCTTGATCTCAGTGCCCTTCGCCGAGCAGCAGCGCACGGCCCATGAAGCACTCGAGCGTGCTGTGTCCGCGTGCCGTGAGGTTCTTGGCGCTTAGCGTCCGAGCAGCAGTACGCCGACGCCCGCAGCTATCGCTATGACCTGCGGCCAGCCGGGAAGGGCGGGGCTATCGTGCTCGTGGGCCCAGTCGTGCGTCACCACGTGCAGCAGAAGTCCGCTCACGGCCGCCTCGATCCACGCTTCGCCACGCGTCCAAGCTCCAAGCGAGGTCTGCTGTGCGAGCACGACCCCGAAGGATCCGACCGCGGCCAGGCCGATCGCGCGCCGAATGCCGCTCTTGACGCCGTGCGCGGACGTGAACGCGAGCGTGATCAACGCGGTGACCGGCACCGAGTGCACCGCGATGGCGGTCAGCACGTCACCGTGATGATGGCCGGCATGGGCTTCGCCCGTGAACGAGCCCAGCGCGAGACCGTCGCCGAGCTTGTGAAGCATCAGGCCCCAATAGCTGAGCTCGAGGCCCATCGTGGAGGAGTGGTCGTGTTCCGGGTCCTCGTGTGCCGCCCGTTCGATCAGCCAGGGCGCGAGGAAGGCGACCGCGACGGCAATCAAGACGATGGGGCCTCCGGCCGTCACAGCGTCCGGAATGAGCCTCCCCACCACGACGGCGACCGACGATACAATCGCAAACGTGCGGATCGCGTCGAGGAGACGGCCACGCCCGGGGGCGATGAGGCCCACCGCCGCGCCCATGGCGACGGAACCTAAGACAATCGCGATCGGCCACTCCATCGAGGCGACTTACCACACTCGGGACTGGTCCGGTTTCGCTAGATGCCGAGCGAGTCGGCTTCTTGCGCGGCTTCCTTCGCGAGGTGCTCCTGCGCGCATGTCGGGCACATGACCGCTTCCTTGGCGATTTCGTAGCCTGCGCCGCCCGGATCGTCCTGGAACTTCGACCGGCTGCCCGGGCGTCCCTTCTGTGCTTTGCCGCGGCTCGGGTACTCGGCGGGCCGGCGTTCGGTCACCACCTTCGTCGCCCGCTCTCCGGGGCGCGACACTCGATTGCAAAGCTGACATCGGTACATTCAGGGACTCCTAAGTCTGAGAACCGGCTGTTTGGCACATGGGGTGGGCCCGGGCAACCCAAGGGGCTGTAGGCCCAATCATCCCAAAACAGGGGGGCTCAGGCGCCAAGGAGCTTGGCGATGTCGGGGGCCGCATACGTTAGCACCCCGTCGGCGCCGGCGCGCTTGAAGGACAGCATGCTCTCGACGATGACCTTGTCCCAATCGAGCCAGCCCTGGTCGGCCGCGCCGCGCAGCATCGCGTACTCGCCGCTGACTTGGTAGGCAAAGGTTGGGAGCCCGAATGACTCCTTCACGCGGCGGACGATATCGAGGTAGGGCATGCCGGGCTTGACCATGACCATGTCGGCGCCCTCTGCTACGTCGAGCGCGACTTCCCGGAGCGCCTCGTCGGTGTTCGCGGGGTCCATTTGGTAGGTGCGCTTGTCGGCAGTGCCGAGGCTTTGAGCCGAACCGACCGCATCGCGAAACGGGCCGTAGAATGCCGATGCGTACTTGGCCGAATACGCGAGCAGGCTGACGTCGTCGAGACCCTCTGCGTCGAGCGCCCCCCGGATCGCGCCGATGCGGCCGTCCATCATGTCGCTTGGGGCGATCACGTCGCAGCCGGCTTCTGCCTGTACGAAGGCTTGCGCGCAGAGCACCGCGACCGTCTCGTCGTTGAGGACTTCTCCATCGCGGACGATGCCATCCTGTCCGTGCGTGGTGTAGGGGTCGAGCGCAACGTCGCAAATCACGCCGATGGCGTCGTGGGCGTCCTTGATGGCGCGAACCGTGCGGCACACGAGGTTGTTGGGGTTCGTCGCTTCGTCGCCGTCTGGGGTCTTGCGCTCCGGGGGCGTCACCGGGAACACGGCAACGGCTGGGATGCCGAGCGACTTGGCCTCGCCCACGGCCTTCACCAGGAGATCAATGCTCAACCGTTCGACCCCGGGCATGGAAGGAACCGGCGTTCGAACGCCTTGCCCCTCTTGGACGAACACGGGCCAGATCAGGTCAGCTGGAGTGACGTTGGATTCCTGGGTGAGGCGGCGCACCCAATCCTCGCTGCGGTTGCGCCGCATTCGCGTGCTCGGGAACTCGGGGTGACCGTCGTGAGCCATGGATGCGAGGAGCCTAGCATGACGCTATAGTCGGTGCGTGAGAATCACGGTCTTGGTATTGGCTTTGTCGCTGTTCGTGGCGGCCTGTTCGACGACGATGACGGGGCGCAAGCAGTTGACGCTCATCCACGAGGACAGGATGGACGCCCTGGGCATCGCCGCGTTTACCAGCTTGAAGCAGCAAGGGGAGCTCAATCAGGATCCGGCGATCGACGAGTATGTGCAGTGTGTCGTGATTGCCATTCTGGAAGTCATTCCTCCCGGGTACGGCCCCGACGACGGGCGCTGGGAGGTGTTGGTGTTCGAGGAGTCGACGCCGAACGCGTTTGCGCTCCCGGGTGGAAAGATTGGGGTCCATACGGGCATGCTCGACGTCGCGACGACGCCAGGGCAGCTCGCCGCCGTCCTCGCCCATGAAGTTGGACATGTCTTGTTGCGTCACGGCAACGAGCGGATGTCCCAGTCGATCTTGGCCGACACGGCCATGAACACTGCATCCATCGCGGCGGGAGCAGCGGCGCCGGAGTACCAGGATCTGATCGTCGGTGGCCTGGGCGTCGGCGCCCAGTTCGGCGTGCTCTTGCCGTTCAGTCGCAAGCACGAGAGCGAGGCGGACCACGTGGGCCAAATGTTCATGGCGGAGGCAGGCTTCTATCCGGCGGAGGCGATCACGCTTTGGCAGAACATGGCGGCGATGGGCGGCGAGGGGCCTGCGCAATGGCAGTCCACGCATCCTTCAGACGAAACCCGCATTGCGAAACTCCACGCGAACCTTCCGCAAGCAATGAAGGAATACGAGAAGGCGCGGGCCGCAGGGAAGAACCCTCAGTGCGCGCCGCCTCCCGACGAGTGGATCAACCCCGAAGCGTTGCCGTAGCGCTCAGCCGTGCGCCTGCACGAACCGAGCAACCGCTTCACCGATCTCGCTGGGTGAATCCTCTTGGATGAAGTGGAGCCCCTTCACCGTGATCTCTTCTTGGTTGGGGAGCTGTCGCGCGAACTCGCGTTGCGGGCCGATCAAGACGATCCCGGGGTCGGCGTTGATGAAGAGCTTGGGGACCGAGTCGCTGGCCTGGAGCCATTTCGAATAGGCTTCGACGATGTCGTGGACGTCTCTCGGCTCGCCGCCGATTGGGATTTGGCGTGGCCAGGTGAGTGTGGGCCGCCGTGATTCACCAGGCTCGGTGAAGCGGGCGCCGTAGCGCTTCATCTCATCGTCGCCGAGCTTTCGGATGATCGACGAAGGCAAGATGCGTTCGACGAAGACATTCTTCTCGAGGATGATGTCTTCCCCTGCGGGCGATCGTATCGCCTGGAAGATCTTGCGCGCGGCCTCAGCCCACTCGTCCCAGCTCTCGAGCGGGCGGACGATGGCTTCCATGTACGCGATGCCGTTTACCTGTTCGGGGTGGCGGCGGGCCCAATGGAAGCCAAGTCCCGACCCCCAATCGTGAATCACTAGGAAGACCGGCCTATCGCCGACGACCGCGTCGAACCACGCGTCCAGGTAGCGTCGGTGATCGACGAATCGGTACCCACTCGAGCTCTCGCCGGAGTCACCCATTCCGATGAGGTCGGGGGCAAGGCAGCGCGCGACCGGCGCGACTTCTTTGATCACGTTGCGCCAGAGGTAGGACGACGTCGGGTTGCCGTGCAGGAAGACCGTCATCGGGCCGTCTCCGCCTGTATCGACGTAGGACATCTCGCTGTCTTCGACAGCGATTCGTTTTCTGGGATGCGTGTCTACGGCTGAGATGTCGACCATGGTGTATAGTCCGCCGAATGACCGTGGGCCGCAAATGGAGCGCGCCGAAAAGTGAGCTTCTGGTTCCCTTCGACGGGAGCTTCCGCATCGACGCGGCGCCGACCTCGCCTTCGAGGGAGCTCGACAAGGCCGCGGTCGAAGCCGCGCGTAGGGAGCGGACCCTCGAGATCTACGAGCTTCAGCGGAAGCTTTATGCAGACAACAGGTACGCAGCGCTCTTCGTGTTTCAGGCGATGGATGCCGGCGGCAAGGACGGGACGATCCGGAACGTATTTACCGGCGTGAACCCCGCCGGCTTTCAGGTGTCGTCGTTTAAGGCTCCCTCCGACGAGGAGCTCGACCACGATTTCCTCTGGAGGGTGGCTCAACAGTTGCCGGAGCGTGGCCGCATCGGCGTGTTCAATCGCAGCCACTACGAAGAAGTCCTCGTGGTTCGCGTCCATCCAGAGTTCCTCGAGGGTCAACGGCTGCCCAATCTCGATCTAGAGACCATTTGGAGCGAGCGATTCGAATCGATCCGCAGCTTCGAGAAGCATCTCGCTGAGAACGGCACGATCATCGTGAAGTTCTTTCTCAATGTGTCCTTCCAAGAACAGACGCGCCGGTTGCTGCGGCGCATCGACAAGCCGACCCGAAACTGGAAGTTCAATCCCGGCGATGTGAAAGAGCGCGAGCGGTGGCCGGACTACATGCACGCGTTTGAAGAGGCGCTCAACGAGACGTCGCGGCCGTGGGCTCCCTGGTATGCCATTCCCGCCGACAACAAGCCTTACATGCGGCTCCAAGTCGCCCGCATCGTTCACGAGACGCTGGAGAGTCTCGGCGTCGACTTCCCGAAGATCGACGAAGCAGCACGGCTTGCGTTGGCCGAGTGCCGTGAGGCGCTCGAACGGCAATGAGTGACGCGCCCCCGGTCGTCTTGACGGTTGCAGGCTCGGACCCATCCGGTGGGGCCGGAGTCCAGGCCGACCTCAAGACGATTCATCAGCACGGCGGTTACGGTGTAGCTGTCCCGACTCTGATAACGGTGCAGAGCACCGATGGTGTCGAGGAAGTCGAGCTTCTATCGCCGGATCTCGTTCGGGCGCAGCTATCGAGCCTGCTCGATGACCTTGCGCCGGCCGCCGCCAAGACCGGAGCAATCGGGTCGCCGGCGGTCGCCCACGTGCTCGGGTCCGTTATGGAGGAGACCCGCTTTGCCTGGGTGGTCGACCCGGTCTGGCTGCCGACCCGCGGCATGCCGCTCTCTAAGGGCGACATGGTGTCGGCCTATCGGGATGCGGTCATCCCGCGCGCAGCTCTCGTGACGCCGAACGTGCAAGAGGCGGCGTTGCTGGCTGGGGTGCCTGTGCGCTCCCTTGAAGGCGCCCGCGAAGCCGCCAAGCGGATAGCCGCACTCGGCGCGCAGGCCGTTCTCGTCAAAGGCGGCCACCTCGAGGGCTCGGCCCGAGGGACCGATATACTCCTGCACGAAGGCGAGGTTACCGAGCTCCCCGCCACAGAAGTCGTCTCAGGTCGCTTCCACGGAACCGGGTGCGCGCTCTCGGCCGCGATCGCGACTCGACTTGCATTTGGACAGCCGACTCCCGCTGCCGTCGAAGGGGCCAAAGCATGGCTCACCGGCGCGCTCGCGCATGCTTTCGCCGTCGGGCGGGGCGCGAAGCCCGTGAATCATTTCTGGCCCCTGGACGATAAACCTTAGGCCCGTTCGAAGTTTTGGAAACGCTTTAGTTGCCTCGCCTTTTGGGAGGCTGCTACATGCGAGCAGGTTTTCGGATGGCGCGGCGGCGGAAGAAGAAGGGGGCTCCGCAGATCGAGCTCCCCATGGACAGCATCGAGGACGCGTCGCTCGTCGTCGAAGCGCAGCGGCGGTATCTCAACTACGCGTTGAGCGTCATCACATCGCGTGCGCTCCCCGACGTGCGCGACGGGCTGAAGCCGGTGCAGCGGCGAATCCTGTACGCCATGTACCATGAGCTTCGCTTGCGGAGCGACGTCAAACACCGGAAGTCGGCAGCCATCGTCGGCGACGTGATGGGCAAGTTTCACCCGCATGGCGACACAGCCATCTACGATGCCCTAGTCCGCATGGCCCAGTCCTTTACCCTGCGGGAGCCGCTCGTCGACGGCCGCGGCAATTTTGGCTCACCGGATGGAGATTCGGCGGCAGCGATGCGCTACACCGAAGCTCGACTTCAGAAGCTCGCCGACGAGCTCCTGGTCGAGCTTGCCAAAAAGACGGTCGCCTTTCGTCCGAACTACGACGGGCGACTGTTCGAGCCGATCGTTCTGCCTGCGCGCTTTCCGAACCTGTTGATAAATGGCTCGCAGGGCATTGCGGTTGGGATGGCAACCTCGATTCCGCCTCACAATTTGTCCGAGGTGATTCAGGCGTGCGTGGCGCTCATCGACGGCGACCTCTCGACCAAGCAGTTGATGAAGTTCGTCAAGGGGCCCGACTTTCCCACCGGTGGGGAGCTAATCAGCAGCAAGAGCGAGCTCGCGGCCGCGTACGAGGACGGGCATGGCTCACTCAAGCTCCGTGGGGAGTGGAAGACCGAGAAGCCTCGGAGCGGCAACCCGTCCATCGTGATTCACTCGATTCCGTACTCGGTCGAGCGCAGCACCATCGTCGAGAAGATCGCGGAGGTGATCATCGCCAGGAAGCTGCCGCTGCTGCTCGACGTGCGCGACGAGAGCACCGATGATTGCCGCATCGTCTGCGAAATGAAGAAGGACGCCGACCCGCAGCTCATCATGGCGTACCTCTATAAGAACACGCCGCTTCAAACGAACGTGCAAGTGAACCTCACCTGCCTGGTCCCGACTGCCAATCCGGAGGTGGCGGCCCCGCAGCGCCTTGGGCTCAAGGCGATCCTTCGACACTTCCTCGATTTCCGAATGGAAGTGGTTACCAAGCGCCTCGAGTTCGAGCTCGACCAACTCCTGAAGCGCATCCACATCCTCGAAGGCTTCGTCATCATCTTCGATGCGCTCGACGAGGCGATTCGGATCATTCGCCGGTCGGAAGGCAAGCAGGACGCGGCCCAGAAGCTGATGAAGCGCTTCAAGCTCGACGAGCTGCAAGTCGACGCGATCCTCGAGCTCAAGCTCTACCGCCTGGCAAAGCTACAAATGCTCGAGATTCGGTCCGAGCTAGACCAGAAACAAAAGGAAGCCCGCCGCGTGCAGAAGCTGCTGAAGAGCCCGGAGGCGCGCTGGAAGCTGGTGCGCGCGGAGCTCCTGGAGCTGGCTTCGAACTACGCCGACCCGCGGCGCACCCGCATCACCGCCAAGCTCGACGAACCCGAGTTCGACGCGGAGGCTTTCATCGTCGACGAGGACGCGATGGTGGTCGTGACGGAGCAGGGCTGGGTCAAGCGGCAGCAGCGGGTGAAGGACGTGGCCTCGACCCGCGTTCGAAAAGGCGACCGCGTGTTGGCCGTTCTGGCGGGGTCCACCAGGAGCACGGTGGCGTTCTTCAGCAGCCACGGGGTTTGCTACGTCAGCCGCATCGTCGACATTGCGGCGACCACAGGTCACGGGACGCCGCTCCAGACGATGTTCAAAATGGCCGACGGGGAGCGGATCGTCGGGGCGATGGGCTTCGACCCGCGCTTCTTGGAGGTGCCGCCTCCGGATGAGGAGTCGGAGGAACCGGAGCCTCCTTACGCCATCGGGGTCACGCGAGGCGGGCTCGCGTTGCGCTTCTCGCTTCGCGGCCATCGGGAGCCTTCAACCCGCTCGGGCCGCAAGTTCACACGGCCCAAGAAGGGTGACGAAGTGATCTATGTCGCGCCCGTGTTCGAAGAGGACTGCATTACCTGTGTGACGAAGCAGCGGCGGGCCCTGGTCTGTGAAGCGGAGGATGTTTCCCTGCTCGCCGGCGCGGGCCGCGGGGTCATGTTGATCAAGCTGCAAAAGGACGACGAGGTCCTAGCGGCGCGCGTGCTGTCGTATGATGACGACGTGTTGATCGCGCAGCGCGAGGGCGGAAGCGAGTACCGAATCACGCTTCGCAAGTACGAGGTCGTGTCGCGGGGCGGAAAGGGCTTTCAGCTCTTTACACGCGGCGCCGTCGAAGGCGAAGTCTACCAAGAACCCGAGATTCCCATCTTTCCGGAGGACTAGTGGCGTACACCGCCAAAGACATCGATGTTCTCGAAGGCTTGGAGCCGGTTCGCAAGCGGCCCGCGATGTACATCGGCGGGACCGACGCGCACGGCTACCACCACTTGCTGTGGGAAATCCTCGACAACTCCGTCGACGAAGCCATCAACGGGCACGCTTCGCGCATCGAGGTGGCGCTCGATGCGGATCACCGCGGGGCGACGATCACCGACAATGGGCGCGGCATCCCGGTCGACACCCATCCGAAGTTCAAGAAGTCGGCGCTGGAGCTGATCCTCACCACCCTGCATGCGGGGGGTAAGTTCGAAGGGAAGAGCTATCAAGTTGCGGGCGGCCTTCACGGTGTGGGCTCGTCCGTCGTCAATGCGCTGTCTTCCGAGCTGACCGCGACCGTGTGGCGCGGGGGGAAGTCCTACTCGCAGAGCTTCAAGCGCGGAAAGGCGACCTCGAAGCTCAAACGGGGGGGCAAGACCAGCAAGCGCGGGACTGCGATTCATTTCCGGCCTGACACCGAAATCTTTGGCAAGCGTGCGGCGTTCGATGCGAGCCGCGTCGCAGAGCGTTTGGAGGCCAAGACTTATCTCCACCGCGGTCTAAAGATTCTGTTCGTCGACGAGAAGACCGGCGAGCGCCAAGAGTTCGAGCACCCGGGTGGGATCGTCGACTTCCTCGAGAAGCTGGTCGCCGAGCGTGGGAAACCTTCGGTGCACAACGACGCATTCACGGCCGAGCATGAGGAAGCCCCGCGGGTCGAGGTGGCGTTGCGTTGGACCGAAGCGACGGACGAGGTGATTCGGTCGTACGCGAATGGTATTCCGACGGGTTCAGGCGGCACGCACGAGAACGGATTCAAGCAGGGGCTCGCCAAGGCGATCCGCAATCACATGGACACGCACAAGCTCACGCCCAAGGGTGTGAAGGTCACCGCGGATGACATCCGCGAAGGGCTAGTGGCCTTGGTCAGCGTGTACGTGGAGGAACCGCAGTTCCAAGGGCAGACCAAGGACCGGCTCAACAACCCCGAGATCACCGCGCAGATCGAGACCACGGTGCGCACCGCGTTCGAACAGTGGCTGCTCAACAACAAGACTTCAGCCGAGTCGATCGTCGCACGGGTGATCATCTCGTCGCGGGCGCGGGCTGCAAGCCGAGCGGCGAGTCAGCAGGTTTCGCGCAAGACCGCGATCAGCCATCGGTTGAACCTTCCAGGCAAGCTCGCCGACTGCTCCAGCACCAACCCCGACGAGAGCGAGCTGTTCCTCGTCGAGGGCGACAGTGCCGGCGGCAACGCAAAACAAGGGCGTGACCGCAAGACGCAGGCGATTTTGCCGCTGCGGGGCAAGGTGTTGAACGCGGAGCGCGCGTCCCAGGCGCAGATCCTGGGCAACCGTGAGCTCCAGGACATCGTGAGCGCGCTCGGATGCGGGATCGGCAAAGACTTCGATATCTCGAAGCTGCGCTACGGCCGTGTGTTCTTGCTGATGGACGCGGACGTTGATGGACATCACATCGCGACTCTCTTGCTCACCTTCTTTTTTCGTATGCTGCCCGGGCTCGTGAAGGCCGGGCATATCTTCTTGGCGCAACCGCCGCTCTATCGCATCGACATCGGCAAGCAGGTGCATTGGGCGGTGGACGACGAAGAGCGCGACCGAATCATCGGCGACGCGCCGGGCAACGCGAAAGTCGAGATCAGCCGGTTCAAGGGCCTCGGCGAAATGACTGCAGAAGAGCTTCGGGAGACCACGCTCGACAAGACCCGGCGAAGGGCCCTGCGGGTGATGGTCGATGGGGAGCTCGAGGCCGACCGCGTCTTCAGCGAGCTCATGGGGAAAGACCCCGCGGCACGCTACCAGTTCATCATGGAGCAGGCGCCCGCAGCAGAAGCCGTCGAGCTCGACGTGTAGGCAAGAAACCCCGCCCAGTTTTTTTGACCGGACTATCGCGTTCTGGTTGAACCACTTCAGGAAGTACTTCGATAACTCGAGGGAGTGGTAATGCAGTCGACTTGTCACGTGTGCGAAAAGAGCTTCGAGGCCCGCTTTCGCTACCAGGTTCGCGAGGAGAACGGGCAGTACATCTACATCTGCTCGACGTCCTGCCAACAGAAGCTGCTCCTTGGGGAGGATGGCGTTCACGCCTGTGACACCTGCGGCGCGACATTCGAGATCGAGTTTCCCTACCAGATGAGTGTGAGCGACGGGCGTCGCCAGTATTTCTGCTCGACCGCATGCCGCAAGCGCGGTGAGCAACGTCGCAGCGAGGTCGGGCTCGTGCGCACGACGCCGAAGCGCATCGCGGTCTTCAACCACAAGGGCGGCACCGGGAAAACCACCACGTCGATCAATTTGGCTGCGGGTTTGGCGGAATCGGGGCGCCGGGTGCTGCTCATCGACGCAGACGGACAAGGCAACGTTGGCGCATCGCTCGGAATTGCCGGGCAGCGCACACTTTACCACGTGCTCGTGAACGGGGCGAAGGCGGCTGAGGTCGCGGTTCCGGTCCGGGAGGGGCTCGATGTGTTGACGTCCAACGAGTCGCTTGCCGCTGCGGAGCTCTTTCTCACCGAGCGTCCGAACCGTGACCGCATCATGCGGGAGCGGTTGGGTGATGCGTGCCGCGACTACGACGTTGTCGTCATCGATTGTGCCCCCGCACTGTCGTTGATGAATCAGAACGCGATGGTCTACGCGGACAGCGTCGTCGTCCCGGTTGCCTGCGATTACCTTTCGCTGGTTGGTGTGAAGCAAGTCCTGAGGACCATTCGCAACGTGCGCGAGCTGCTTCAACACGACGTCCAGCTTCTCGGCGTGTTGCCGACCTTCTTCGATGTTCGCAATCGAATTTCGCGAGAGGCAATCCTCACGATGCGCGAGCACTTCGAGGGTCGTTGCTACGATCCGATTCGAATCAACACCAAGCTCCGCGAGGCTCCGAGCGCGAAGCAGACGATCTTCGAGTACGCCCCGAAGAGTCATGGAGCGGAGGACTACATGCGTTTGGTGCAACGGGTGACCGCCGTTGCCGCGACGGGCCAGAGAGCGCAAAAGCGGGCCGCGCTGTCCGTCGCATCTTAGGGAGGGGACATGAAGAGACGCAACACAACAGGGGTAAACGAGATTCTCGAAGAAGACGAAGTGAGCGCGGTGCTGCGCGACACCTTCTACGGTGGCAACTCCGGGAAGCGCAGCCGCGCCAAGGCGAAGAAGCCGAAACAGAAGAAGCCGGACCACTACGACGTCATTTGCATCTCCCTCTACAAAGAGGACTTGGCGCAGCTGGACAAGATGGTCGCCAAGCTGAAAAAGCAGGGCCATCGGAGGATCAGCCGGAGCGCCCTCATCCGGTTCGCCCTCGAC
>CALJYC010000333.1 GCA_937984275.1 uncultured bacterium
GTCCCTGAGACACAGTCGCCCTCATGACCGACGAGAACATCCGCAATCTAGGCCCTCTCGCACCCTTTGCAGGTACTTGGCAGGGAACGAAAGGCATTGATCTGGCCCCGGACGACGACCGGGTCAGCGTCGAGCGCAACGAGTTCAGCGAGCGCGTGGTTTTGGAGCCCATCGGCCTCGTCGAGAACCACGAGCAGTCGCTCTACGGCCTCCGGTATTCGAAAATGGCCTGGCGGCTCGGCGCCGAGGACCCCTTGCACGAGGAAGTGGGCTACTGGCTGTGGGACGCGGCAGCGCGTCAGGTCATGCTCAGCTTCATCGTTCCGCGCGGCGTGACCGTGCTTGCAGGCGGAACAGTCGAACCGGACGCGAAGTCGTTCAAGCTGTCTGCCGAGGTGGGCAGCGAGGTCTTCGGAATCTGCTCGGGCCCATTCCTCGACGAACAGTTCAAGACGGTCCGCTACGACATCGAGCTCACCGTGAACGACGACGGCTCGTTCTCGTACGCGCAGAACACGCAGCTCCAAATCAAGGGCCAGAGCGACATCTTCCCGCACACGGACGAGAATACGTTGCGGAAGGTCGAGTAGGGCACCACCGGAACCCCGTGCCCCTCCACACGTCACCGTTCAAGAAAAGGGGTCTGGCCCCATCTTCGTTCCAGACACGGCGACGGGGTCCCGCTCGCGAGCACGTGCGTCGCGTGCCGTTCTCCGGTCGTTCAGTTCGGGTTAGTGTGACGTTGGGACATAGCCTGCTGTCATCATCTCGTTGACTCGATCCAACGCCGCCTTCCATGAGCGCTCGAGCTCGGGAGTCCAATCCGATCCTGAGACTGCGGCGAGCGCTTCGAGCATCGCCTCGGCGTAGGGGGCGTACATGTCGGCGGGGGTCTCGTACGAGAACTGGTGGCGGGAGCCCATCGCGTGGACGTATTCATCGAGCCAGTGCTCTTGATCGAGCATGTTCAGGACCGCGCCGAGGGTTTCGGCCATCATTCGCTGCTGGTTGGCTCGGCTATAGGTGCCGAAGAGCTCCTGGGCGTCGGGACGCTTCGCAAAGAGGCTTTCGTATACGTGGTCGGTGAGCTCGGCTTCGTGCTCAGAGACCTCGACGAGGTGCTCTTTGAGCAGATCTACGTCAATTTTGCCGTGTGCTGCGTCCATGAGGTTGCTTTACAGTAAATAAAGTAAGGGGCTAGTCGGCATTCAGCGCCAGGTTCCGTCCACCATGTGACGCAAGGCGCCTTGGGCGGAACGCGCGCGTTCACCGATCCGCAACACACGCACGGTCGCGGCCTCGTTCGCGTTTACGGACGCCGACGCCGGAATTGGAAACATACCCACTACTGCGAGAGGCAGACTGGAGGCGCCGGTCAGGATCGAACTGACGAATGGAGATTTTGCAAACCTCTGCCTTACCACTTGGCTACGGCGCCGAAGGCTGCACTCTGTAGCGCTTCTGAAGGCGCTTGTCACGCAGCGTTTCCACCTTAGCCAAGGACCGGGGTGGCGCGCCACACCTTGCGTGGTAGGCATTCGCACATGAGATCACAGGACTCCTTTCAGAGCCGCGTCACTATCCACGCCGGCGGCCGTCAGGCCGTGATTCATCGCCTGGATGCGCTCACCCGCGCGGGTTTCAAGGGAATCGATACGCTCCCGTATTCCATCCGCGTTCTGCTCGAGAACCTGCTCCGGTACGAGGACGGCAAGACCGTCACCCGTGAGGACATCGAGGCGGTCGCCAACTGGGATCCATCCGCGGCCCCGAGTACCGAGATCGCCTTTCGCCCGTCGCGAGTTCTGCTTCAGGACTTCACGGGGGTGCCCGCGGTGGTCGACCTCGCTGCGATGCGTGATCAGTTCGCGAAGATGGGCGGCGACCCGAGTCGCATCAATCCGTTGCAACCTGCGGACTTGGTGATCGACCACTCGGTGCAGGTCGACTCCTATGGCCTGCTGCGCTCCTTTGAAGACAACGTGAAGCGCGAGTTCGAGCGCAACCAAGAGCGTTATGAATTCCTCAAGTGGGGGCAGAGCGCCTTTGAGAATATGCGTGTGGTGCCGCCGGGCACGGGCATCGTGCACCAGGTCAACCTCGAGTACCTGGCGAGTGTCGTGTTCACGCGGGACGCGAACGGCCAGTGCATCGCGTATCCCGACAGCCTCGTCGGCACCGACTCGCACACCACGATGATCAACGGTCTTGGCGTGCTTGGGTGGGGCGTGGGCGGGATCGAAGCGGAGGCGGCGATGCTTGGTCAGCCGATTAGCATGCTCCTGCCACAGGTCGTTGGCTTCAAGCTGACGGGTAAGCTTCCCGAGGGCGCCACAGCGACGGACGCGGTTCTGACGGTGACCCAGATGCTTCGCGAGAAGGGCGTCGTCGGGAAGTTCGTCGAATTCTATGGCGAAGGCATGGAGAATCTCGCGCTTCCGGACCGCGCAACCATCGCGAACATGGCGCCCGAATACGGCGCGACGATGGGCTTCTTCCCCGTCGACAACGAGACGCTGGCGTACCTTCGCTTCAGCGGGCGAGACGAGGCGCATGTCGACGTCGTGGAGCGGGTGCTCAAAGAGCAGGGCCTGTTCCATACCGCAAGCGACCCCGAGCCGCGGTTCACCGACACGATGCAGCTCGACCTCGGCGATGTGGTGCCTTCGATCGCGGGCCCGAAGCGCCCGCAGGACCGCATTCCGCTGAGCGAGTCGAAGCGCTCCTGGCATCGTGTGCTTCAGGGCTTCGAGGCGTCCGCCGACCGAGGGGTCGAGGTCACGCGTGGCGACGACACGTTTCACCTGCAGAATGGCGCCGTCGTCATTGCGGCGATCACCAGCTGCACGAACACCTCGAACCCGTCGGTCATGCTGGCTGCAGGCCTCGTGGCCTAGAAAGCGGTCGAAAAGGGCCTCCGCACCAAGCCGTGGGTGAAGACGAGCCTCGCGCCAGGATCGCAGGTCGTCACCGAGTACTTGAAAGAGTCCGGTTTGATCGACGAGCTCGACATCCTGCGGTTCAACTTGGTCGGCTACGGCTGCACGACGTGCATCGGGAACTCCGGGCCCCTCGATCCAGAGATTGCCGAGGCGGTCAAAGCCAACGACTTGGTCGTGACGTCGGCGTTGAGCGGCAACCGAAACTTCGAAGGGCGCGTCAATCCCTTGACTCGCGCCAACTACCTTGCATCTCCACCGTTGGTCGTCGCGTACGCGCTGGCGGGCACGATGGACATCGACTTCGAGAGGGATCCCATCGGGCAGGACACCGAAGGCACCGATGTGTTCCTTCGCGACATCTGGCCGTCCCATCAGGAGATCACCGAGACGCTGCGGACTTCGGTCAAAAAGGATCACTTCGTTGAGCGCTATGCGGTCGTGCTCGATGGACCTCCGCAGTGGCGAGAGGTGAGCTTTGAGCAGGCGGACCGCTATCGTTGGGTCCCAGAGTCCACCTACGTTCGCCTGCCGCCCTTCTTCGAAGGGGTCGAGGCTGGTGAGCCCGCTCCTCCCGAGGACATCGACGGCGCTCGCGTCCTGTGCTTGCTGGGCGATGCGGTGACGACCGACCACATCTCGCCTGCAGGCGCGATCGCGCTCGACGGTCCAGCCGCGAAATACCTGCAGGAACACGGTGTGTCCCCTCGTGACTTCAACAGCTATGGCAGCCGCCGCGGCAACCACGAGGTCATGATGCGCGGCACGTTCGCGAACATCCGTCTTCGCAATCTCTTGGCCCCAGGCACAGAGGGAGGCATCACGCGCTACCTGCCCACCAACGAGCAGATGAGCATTTTTGATGCTTCGATGAAGTACCAAGCCGACGGCACGCCGCTCGTTGTGATCGCGGGCAAGGAGTACGGCACGGGCTCGTCGCGCGACTGGGCGGCCAAGGGCACGTTGCTGCTCGGGGTCCGCGCAGTCATCGCGGAGAGCTACGAGCGGATTCACCGTTCCAATCTCATCGGCATGGGCGTGCTTCCACTCGAGTTCGAGCCGGGCGGGAGCCGTGAGGCGCTGGGACTGACGGGCGAGGAAGCCTTTGCGATTTCCGGAATCGCGGAGGGCCTCACTCCAGGTAAGGTTCTGTCGGTCCAAACGGACACCGGTAAGTCGTTCACGGTGAAGGCGCGAATCGATACGCCGCAGGAGGTCGAATATTACCTCAACGGTGGCATCTTGCAGTACGTCTTGCGGCAACTTGCCGCACAGGGGTAAACGACTGCTTAGGGTGTCATGTCGCTCGTCTTTGTAATCTCGCCACCGCGCGCCGGTTCGACGCTACTGCAGCGCATGATGGGCGCGCACTCCAAGATTTTCACGCATCCGGAGCCACACCTGATCACACCTATCGCGCACCTTGGCGTTTACGGCAACGTCGACAAAGCGCCGTACGATCACGTCAACGCGGCCGAGGCGACCAAAGCGTTCATCGCGGGGCTCCCCGGCGGGGAGCAGGACTACCTCGATGCGCTGAGGGCATACACCGACACGCTGTACGGCCGGATGCTGTCGACGAGCGAGTGCAGCTACTTCCTCGACAAGACGCCGGCCAACGCGCTCGTGCTGCCATTTCTGCAGCGCCTTTATCCGGACGCGAAGTACGTGGTGCTCACTCGGCATCCGCTCGCGGTGTTCAGTTCGTACGCCAACAGCTTCTTCAACGGCGACTGGCAGGCCGCGCGCGAGTTCAACCCGATCCTCGAGCGCTACGTGCCGGCCATGGCGACGTTCCTGCGCGAGCGGCCGGTTCCCTTGCTGCACGTCGCCTACGAAGACCTGGTAACCGACCCCGAGCCGCAGCTCGAACGTATCTTCGCATTCCTCGGTCTCGAGCACGATCCGAGCGCGGTCGAATACGGCAAGGCCGGCGGCGTAAAAAAGGGCATGGGCGACCCGATTACCGTCCACAGGCACGACCGCCCAGTGGCTGACAATGTGGGCAAATGGGCGGTCGAGCTCGCTCACGACGCCGACAAGCGTGCGTTGGCCGAGCAGATGATCGGGCAGGTCGCATCCGGTGACCTCGAAGCCTGGCAGTGGCCCGCGGCCGCGCTCTGGGCACCGATCGAAGCCGCGGGAGGCGGCCCGGCGCCCAAGCGCGCACGCAACAGCTATACGTTCCAGCGGCGCGTGATGCTCGCGTTGAAGAAGGATATTCACAATCGAGCCCATGGCCGGATCGTGAAGCGCGTGAAGTACTACTGCGACGTCCTACTCAGGGAGTAGAACGGCGTGCTCGGGCGGTGACGACCTGAGACTCGGTCGCGGCGGTGATCGGCTTGCCTTCGAAGTCTCCCGAGTGGGACTCCACCACGAAGCCGTTGTAGTGCAACAGCGCCTCGAGCTCCGCGGGGAAGAACTGCCTCTGAGTAAGCGGGGTGCAGAACGATTGGTCCTTCCCATCCGGATGCTCGAAGTCCATGACGACGGTCTCGATCTGCGCAACGGGGTCGTAGCTGAAGTACTCGCTGTAGCGGTAGCGCACTCCGCCACGCGGATGCGGGACTTCACCACCGCGATATTGCTTGGCCGGGTCGCGCGAGAGGCTGACCGGGTCAGGTAGCAGCACGTCGAAGGCGAAGCGGCCGCCGGGTGCAAGGTGATGACGGACCGTTGCGAACCCGCGCTCGATCTCCTCGCGGGTGTAGAGGTGCATCCATACGTTGAAGGGGGCGATGACCAGGGGGAACTTCCGTCGAAGACGGAGGCGCATGAGGTCGCCCTGGCGGAGCTCGATTCGCTCGCGCGCCGCGCGAGGGAGCCGGTCCATTCGCTGACGGGCCTGCTCGAGCATCGGTCCCATCGGTTCGACGCCCACGACGTCGATGCCAGCTTTCGCGATGGCGAGCGCTACGCGGCCGGTGCCCGCGCCGAGCTCGAGCACGGGACCTCCCGATTCGACCGCCAGGTTCGTGTAGAACCGAACGTCGTTCCGGCGACGACGATACGCCTGGTCATAGTAACGGCCATCCGCGTAGTGCGCTTCGGATCCAGTCGCGCTGCGCCGTCGCTTGCGCTTAGCCACGGTGGCCTACCAGGTGCCCAGCAAGCTCCGCAAAGCCGCGGCCGCGGTCGCCGTCGGTCACGTAGCGCGGCTGCACCGGGAGCCGGTCCAAATGCTCCCGCACGTTTGCGACCCCGACGCTCTTGGGGAAGCGCTCGAACGCCGCGGCGTCGTTGCCGCTGTCGCCCACGAATACCCAACGATCGAGCTCGTTGCCCAGATCGATGCCGAGCACGTCGGCGAGCGCGCGCGCGACCCCTTCGGCTTTGTCCCACGGACCCGGCACGGCGTGCGCATGCACCGTGGAGACAGAGCTCCGCGCGCCCAACGCCTCGATGAGCGCAACCAATGCGTCGATCTCTGCTCGCGGCAGCGACACCGACTCACCCACGTCGAATGCGAGGTCGCACCGGCGGTGGCGATGGTCGTTGGTGATTTGCACCTGGGGCATGGCGGCGGTGGTCTTGCGGCGGATGGTGTCGAGTAGGGTGGCTTGCTCGATGCGTTCCGCCTCGTTGCAAAAATAGCCCTCGTGCGTTCCGGTGTCGTCGACCCACGTCCAGCCCGCGCCGTTCTCCCCGACGGCCACGCGGACCGGCCACAGGCGCGCGATCACATCGGTCCATCCGAGGGGCCGGCCGGTCACAGCGACGAGCTCAAGTCCGGCGCCCGCCAGCAGGTGCATAGCGGCGTACGCATCTGGCTCGAGGACCCCATTCCGGGTCACAGTATCGTCGATATCGAACACGACGCCGCGCACCTCGGCGGGATCTAGCTCTCGGTAGCTCTCCATCTCGGCTCCCCATACCACACCCCTGGACTTGCGGAGCCGTTCGGAGCGGCGTACCGTAGAACGATACGGAGGGGTTTACGTGCCCAATCTTGGATTCGGCGAACTAGTCATCGTTTTTCTGATCGTGATGCTGATTTTCGGCGCCGGACGGCTGCCTCAAATCGGCGAGGGGCTCGGAAAAGCCATCCGCAACCTCAAGCGGGGCCTCAACACCGATGACGACATCGATGTGACCCCGGAGATCACTCCGGCCGACAAGCAGGTCCCGAAGCAGGCTGCCTCCCGCGTGGAGGACGCTGAAGTCGTGGACAAGGTCGAAACCAAGTAGCCGTCAGGCGTCAGCCGTCAGTCCCCTGGGGGGCGGGCGGTTTGGATCGTGCCGTTCGCATCTCGAGGATCGTCTTGCAGCTCAGCCGAAGTGGCGGCGCGAGCTCCGAAGATGTCGCGGCTTCCTTGAGCTCACTCTTACGCAGAAGGGGGGCGAGTAGTAGCGCGGTGTCGAGCGGTGTGTCTGGGTTGCGCAGGATCGTGTTGCGCGGCCGGTAACGCACCACCCATCGTCGATGACGGTACACGGTTTGCAACACCGTCGGATGATTGGGACGCGCTGCGCAAATGCGGACGACGTCCTCCTCAGTGAGCGATGGGTTGTCGAGAAGAATCCGAACGACGTCGGGGTGGGGGTCGCGCACGACACGTTGAATCAAGGAGCGGTCGTGCGTGCGCGCAAGCGACTTCCGTTCGCCGAGCGTGAGTGGACGTCCGCGTCCGAAGTCGGGAACGCGTCGGTTGTCTTCCGCGGTCGCGTCGTCTTCCAAAGGTAGCGTCACGAAGTCTGCGACGTGGTGAAGCTCGGCTCGTCTTGCTGCGGCGCCAAACTCGGGCCGCCTCGGCGCAAGGCGCGGCTCGAAGAGCGCCCAACCCAACGCGAGGAACACGGACTGCGCATCCGTCCCGCCGAGGGATGCGCCGCGATGAGCCTCGTGAAGCAGTCGTACGGCGTCCTCGTCGGACACCGATTCGAGCCGTTCGCAGATTAGGCCTACGCGCATGTCGATCTCGTCGAGGCGTGCCAGCCGCTGAAAGAGCTCTCCGAACGGTGTTGCGTCCTCCACGGCCTCCGTGCCCCCTTGATTAGCGTACTGAGTGCGTTCCAAAGCGCCAGCTTGACGCAGTGCGTCGCCGGGCTAGCCTGGTGTCATCCATGGCTGAGGTGCAACAGATTCGGATCATCAAGCGCTACGCGAACCGCAAGCTGTACGACACGCGTGACAGCAAGTACGTCACGCTCGACCGTATCGCCGAGTTCGTTCGCAACGGTGAAGAGGTCAAGGTCATCGACAATCGCTCCAAATCCGACCTCACCAAGGTCACGCTCGCCCAGATCATTTACGAAGAGCAAAAGAGCGGAAACGCCACGGCTTGGTCGGTGCAAAGCCTTCGAGGTTTCATTCAGCAAGGGCGCGAGAAGCTCCTTTCTTCCCTGAAAGAAGGGCCGGTGGGCAAGCTCGTGGGTCGTGCCGAGGAGCTCGGCGCCGAGGTCTACAGCGCGGCAGACGACCGTGTTCGCGCCTTGCTCGAGAGCGCCACGGCTCACGTGAAGCAGCTTCAGGGAGAAGTGCTTCGGCTGCAGGCTCGAATCGAAGAGCTGGAAACCAAAGTGCGCCAGGGCTCCCCAAAAGACGACTCGCCTGATAACTTGGAATAATTCCCGTTTTCCGGGGTTCTAAGAGCAGGCATGTCCAGGAAACCGAAGAAAATCGCCGCTGAACGGCAGCTTTTCGAGGTGGAGGCGCGCCCTCATTTGGATGCGCTCTATTCGATGGCGCTCCGGCTGACTCGCTCTCCGGTCGACGCCGAGGACTTGGTGCAAGACACCTTGGTGCGAGCGTACCGGTTCTACGATCGCTTCGAAGCGGGCACGAACTTCAAAGCTTGGCTTCTGAGAATCCAGATGAACAGCTTCGTCAACCGATACCGTCGCGCCAACCGCGAGCGACAGGTGTTCGAGGGCCCGATGGCGGTGCCCGTCGGTGAAGGCGTGATGAGCCGCGCGAGCATGCGTGGCCTCACCGACCCCGTGGGGGATGCGCAGCGGAGGTTGATCGCACGCGAAATCAACCGCGCGTTCGAGGCGCT
>CALJYC010000334.1 GCA_937984275.1 uncultured bacterium
GCAACCTGAATGTCCGCTTTGGGTCATTAGCGGCCACTGGATGCCATACTAACCCAAAGCCTCCTTTTGCGGGTAGAGCTCTCTTAGCTCTGCAAATGCATCGCTCACCGTGAAGACCAACAACGCAGCCCCGACGATGAACCCCCCGCGACCCACCGTGCGAGAACGATGGCCCACGCCAGGCACTCTACGAGCAGGTGATGCTTCGCTTCACATTTTCGGCGAAGACTACTCGACCAATTCGATCTCACCCGGACGCCAGGTCTTCTCAATCCAAGGCTCGAGCGGCCCGTACAGCCGGAGAATGACGAACCAGCCTTTCCCCGGGATCGTCTCAAGCCAGTTCTTCTCGAAACCCTTGGGCGGCTTGGGTCCGAAATAGATGTCGTAGGAACCGTCCGCGTTCTGCTTGATGCCCTTGGTCTGGCTGCCAACGGTCGGGAGCTTCTGACTTGTCTGGAGCATGGACCGTGTCTGGTTGTCGTACATCGTCAGGGCCCAGAAGTCCTTGACGGGTGGGTTGGCGGGGATGTGCAGCTTGTAGGTCTTGGAGCCGTCGAGAGGCTGCTTCTTGGAGTCCACGTACGCGATGCCGTAGTCCGAGCCCACGCCGGCCTTGGTGACGGCCATCGCGGGTGTTACGGCCGTATAGGGATAATGGAACATCACCCGGGCGTCGCTGTTCATCGTCTTACCGTCCTTGCCCGAGAAGAAGACGTTCTTGTCCACCCAGCCCATCAGCCACGCGCTGTGGGTGTCGGGATAGAGCTCGATTCCTTTCATCGTTCCGTCCACACGCGGATACCAAACGATCGAGCGCGCAGCGGCGTTGGCGATCGCAACTGCGTTGGTCAGGATCTTCTTCATGCGCGGGTCGGGCCGGAACGGCTTGCCTTTTTCCATGCCGATGGACGCGAACAGGCCGCGTGTCTCGGGATCGAGCATGCCGAGCGGCTCTTTTTGGATCACTTCGTTGAGGTGCTCGTAGAAGGTGTAGTCGTTCGCGTGAATGGTATTGAACGCCTTGCCGGACCCGCTGATGAACTTCATTCTCGGCGGCTTGCCCTTCTTGGCGAGCGGGTAGATGCGCAGGTTCTTCGTCACGTTCTTCCTAGCTGCCTTGAGGCCCTTGTCGATGGAGGCCCGCATAAAGACCCACACGTCATAGGTCCTCGGCCTCACCACGAAGTAGCCCGACGGCACCTCGCCATCGTAGCCGGGCGGGAGGACGAGATACTTGCCGCCCTTTCCCTTGTCCGGGCCGGCGGGCCCCACGTCCTCTACGTAATGGAACCAGGCATCGTTGAAGGCGCCGAGCATGCCCGGCGGCGCCTCGAGGACCGTCGGACCATCCCGCTCGAGGTCGAGGTTCGGGATGACATACATGGTCGAGGTATTCCCGGTAAGGTACAGCGATTTGGAATCCATCAGCTTGTCGAAGAGGAGAACCTGATGACACTCGACGGCGCCCTGACTGCGAGCCCCTTTCATGAGCCCCTGCACGGACGCGCCAGGCATGCCCTTGAGGAACGCATCGACGCCGCGCATGGTGTCGAGATAGTCATAGACCTTCGCTGCCGTTTCAGGATACGGCGCTCCATCGAGAAACTCGAGCGTGCCGATTGAAGTCTCTACCTGATTCGGAGTCGAGATCGACTCCAAAACTTCCTTGCTGACTTGGGCGCTAGCCGGCAAGCACACGAGCTGTGCAAAGGCAAACGTCATTAGACCATTCAGAACCGTCTTAGAGTGTGGGTTGTTCACTTTGTTTCTCCCTTTGTGAGCTTGCCTTGTTGTGCTCCCATTAGCGTGAAGTCGTCACCAAGGTGACCAACTCGCGGTCGGCCGGCTGGTCCCACGTCGCCTGTTTTGACGGGTTGAGCTCGACCTGACCCGTCGACCGCGTTCGAACCCCGAGCGCTGTTTGCCCATGCGCAGCGGCCGACGCCTCCAGCTCGTCGAACGAGACGGTTGCGGAGTCCGTGTACTCCGTGAGGGGGCGGAAGGTGATGTCGGCTCCCCCAAACGTGATCAGCTCGTCTAACACGACCTGGAGCTCCGGCCACAGCGTGACTTGCGTCATGAGATGGCTGAGGACGAGCGGGCTGATGATCAGCTCTCCGCGCGAGCGGGCAACGAGCGTCGCATTGTCGGGGTCGAGCAGCTCCATGATGACGTTCGCCTCCAGACCGTGCTCCCGAAAAAGCTCGTCGACGATGAGCGATCCCATGAGCGTTCGGGCATCGGATTCCTCGGCCGATTCGGTCCAGTCACTCCCCATGAACACGATGCTGTCGGCGCCTCCAGGATCAAGAGCCCGCATCTGATCCGAATCGGTGAAGTTGACCTCAACGTGCGCGACCGTCACCGTTGGGTTCGCGGCCGTGACCTTGGCGAGCAGCGCTTCGCGTTGAGCAATCGGGACCTTGGACGCAATGCGGATCTCGTAGCGCTCGTCATCATAGGTTCCGAACTCGGTAATGAGAGCCGGTACGCGATGATTCCACCCGAGGATCAGAATCCGTCTTGTTGCGGTTGCTCCGGAGCCGTTGCCCGCTCCGCCCGTCCCTCGCGCAAAGACGGACCGAAAGGGGGATTCCGACGGTTTCGATTCGTCGTAGCTCGGCGCCAAGGTCACCAACCTGTCGCCTTCAGCCACCCGGGTGCCGGGGGAAGGGTTGAGAATGGGCTGAAGGCCACCCTTCGAACGTCGAACCAACCCCATCAGGACGGCGTCCGGAAATCGTGCATGGAGCTCATCGACCTGCATGCCGACGAAGCCATCTCCTTCGCGGATGTAGATTTCGTTGCCCTTTTGGTGGGTGAGGATTTCGTCGATGACGCGGGACAGCCCGGGATGGCGAATGTTCTGGGCAAGCAGCCGACTCACGAATCCGTCGCTCGAGATGATCTCGGCATTGGATTGGTAGGCACGTCGTGCGAGCCTGACGTTCTTCGCTTCGAAGACCTCGGCCACGACGCGCGGTGGTTGCTCCTCGTCGATCACGAGAGCCTCGAGCGAAAGCAAAGTCTTGATCGTCTGAGTATCGTTCTGAATGCTACCTCGAACGAAGTCCGCGCCCGGGATCAGGATCGCGGCTGCATGCGCGGCATCCACACGGGCGAGGTGCTCTGGACGCAAGGGGGACCCAGAGCGGACAGTGACGCGCCGCTCGTCCCAGGCCGGCCCCACCGCATCCCGCAGGTTCTGAACGAACGTTGCGCTGACCTTCTCGGCAAGCAAGACGATATGGACGCTGCGATCGCCTCGCCGCTCGATAAATCGTCGAGCAGGACCTTGCGACAGCAAGAGCTCGCGGACGATGGAATCGGTGCGGCTCGTCCATCCGAGGACCAGGATGTGACCGTCTCGCACCACGGGCGTGAGCCCGGCCTCGAGCTTTTCCATCCGCGCGTTGAGCGCCTGGGTCATGATGGCGACCAACGCGCCCAAGAAGACGACGTATCCGAGCACGGTCAGAACCGTGGACACCGTGCGGTTGAACACGCCGACGTCGTCGCCGAGATAGCCCGGATCGCTCAGCCGCAAGAACGACCACCAGACGGCCTCTGGCACGTCACCAAACCCCTGTCCTAAGCGGATCACCAGGAGCCCGCCGAGCAAGGAGATCAAGAGAATCAGCAACCCCGCCACCGCGACGCGATGCCAGACACCTCGAACGAGCCACCGCTCGATCGCGAACTTCGCTCGATCGAAGGGGCGAAACGTCATCTCGTCACATCACCCACGCCGTGATCCGTCAACCATTTGCTCAGTGGGGCTGGAAGCTCCGCAGGGCGGTCTCCCCAGTCGTAGACTACGGCGGTCTTCGCGGCCACATCGTGAAGCGCACGTTGCCTCGCATCGAAGACAATGCCCAGCACACCAACGACCGTGGCGATGCTGATGGGCATGACGAGGGCGCGAATGGCCGCATGTCTCGGACGGACCGGCGTCCCCTCCTTTTCGACCACTTTGATGCCCAGGACGCTCATTCCCGGCGTCCTCCCCGAGATCGCGACTCCGGCCCAGAAGTAGAGGAAAAACCAAATCGAGAAAGCCACGAAGCCCAGCACCCCGGCGCGCCAGTCCCACTGCAGGTCCGCTTCGAGCACGACGTTGATCGACCCCACGATGATGGTGGTGATCAGACCGGCGCCCGTGAACACCACGAACGAATCGATCAAGTACGCGAGCAGGCGTGACAAGGGTCCGGCGTAGTACCCGCTCACCCTGGTGCGGCCGGGGGCCGAAGCGGGTCGGCCCTCCGTCTTCTCCGAAACCAGCCCCGGGGGGCCGAGCGGCTGCGCGGAGGGCTCGCGACCGAGGAGGCGATCCACGAGTCCCATGATCAAGGTATCCAAACCCACCGCCTGGCGACGCGCGATGTCCAAGGTGGAACCGGCGACCTGGCTCGTGCTTTGAGCCACCAAGCCGCCGACGTTGGCCCGGCTCGTCAGCGCTTCCACGTCGACACGGGCGACGAGCCGGTTGACATCGACCCCGTCCAGCAAGCGATTGACGTCGACCCCGTCCAGCAAGCGGTCGACGTCGACGCGGTCGAGAAGACGGTCGACATCGACGCGGTCGAGAAGCTCATTGACATCGATGCGAGCGAGCAAGTCGTCGAGCTCGACCTGCCCGATCAGCGCATCGACGTCGACCCGCTCGAGCACGGCGTTGATGAGTCTGGCCCTGCGTTTGTCCTCACTCTGTTCGGTCATGATCCAAGACTGCGCCTTTGCGCCGGGGAAGACGGGCGCTCATCTTCCGTGCCTCCTTTGCGTAATGCAAGCGACAAAAGTCAGCGAGATGGCGCGGAATCTGCGTTGCGCCTTCGACGACAACGCGCAGTAGTGGTGCAACCCCCCTCCGGCACACCGAGGCGCGAATTGAAAGCTTCACGATCCTGAGGGTCCCGGATAGTGTGGCAACCAGTGACGAGGATGAGGAGGGCTGAGCGACGGCGCTCGCTGGTACTGCTGCGCCTCTTGACGTTGGGATGCTTCTTGTGCACCAGCGCGCAAGTCAGCGCGCAGCCCGAGGCCGAAGCGCCCGAGGCCGAGGTGGTCGAGAAGCGAACGACGATTGGGCCAAGCCTCACCGCGGAGTTGCCAGCGTCTGCCGAGAAGCTCAGTTATCCGATTCCGGAACGCGGCTTCCACATCCCGGCCAACGTGGAGGCCGACCTCCAAAACGCTTTCCCAAGGCGAGGCTCGGTGTTGCCGTCTATCCCGCCCCCGAGGCCTTACTTCGAGTTCAAAGAAGGGCTCTACGAGCGAATCGGGCTCAAGGTGGCCTTCAGCTATCAGAGGATCGCCCTCGGGGCTTCGAGCGCGAAACCCGCAGGCGAGGACTTGTCGCAAGGCAAGCAGACAGCATGGGCCGGGGGCCTTCTGATCGAGGCTCAATGGGTCTTCTACCAGCGCGAAAAGGACTACCCGGGAAGCCTCGTCGCGGCCTTCGACTGGCGCCATACGCTTCAGAACACGGCGCAACCCGCGTTCTTGTTACTCGACACCGGTTCGGCTTGGGCGCACGACACCTACTACCTGAGCTGGCGCCCGTGGTTCCCAGTGTTGTTCTACGAGCAGGGGTTCAAAAAGGACATGTTCGTCCTCCGATTTGGGAACATCAGCACACCGCGGTTCCTCGATTTCTTCCGATTCAAAGACCCGAGGACGTCGTTTTCCGGAGGCCCCTTCACGGGACCGGCAAACATCAACCCGTTCGCCGCACCCGGGTTCGGCATCCAGTTTGAGTTGAGGCCGGTCCAAGACAACGAGCTCTACTTTTCGGGCCTCGTCCACGATCAGAACGCGCGGATCGAGGTGTATAGCTGGAATGAGTTCTTCACGAAGGCGAACCTGTATTACGGTCTCGAGGTCGGGTACTTTTGGAAGCGAGCTCCGGGGGACTTCGATCACCTCCATGTCAACGTCATCTACGCCGATGCGCCCGCTGAGCCACGCCCCGTCGGCGCTGTCCTTGGCGTCGGTAGCGAGCCCGGTTGGGGCTTCAAGGCCCACGGCTCTAAGCAGATCGACCGCTGGGTCGTGTTCGGGAACTACACCTACAACACCGCTCAGGGCGGGCCCTTCGGCCTTACGGTCGCGGACCACTCGGTTACAGGGGGCTTGGCCTTCTTGCGTCCCTTTCACGTCAACGGCGAGTGGTCCTTGGGTGCCGTCTGGGCCAAGCCGATCAATCGCACCTTGCGCGACCAATACGGAATCGAAACCTACTGGAAGATCTTGTTCGCCGAAGACCTCTGGGTGACGCCGAACCTGCAGCTCATTTTCAACCCGACGTACAACACGACAAAGACCGTCTTGGCGGTCGGCGGCATCAAGCTGCGCTTGTTCTTCTAGGAAGAACGCGGCGTCTCGCTCAGCGACCCGGCGTTTGTCCGACCTTGCCCCGACAGGGTCGCTTGATGGGATCGTCACTTGGCGCCGCTGCAACGTGCCAGGAGCTCTAAGACGGCCCTCGCCAGCTCACGCGATTCGGCATGCCTCGAGCTCGACAAAACCTTTCGCGCGTGCGCGCCCAAGGTCTCGGCGGTGGGCATGTCTCCCACGTGCGCCCTTCCCTGCTCCGTCTCGGCTTCGATTTTGCCACTTGGCAAAACGGTTTCCCGAACTTGCTTTTCCTCGTGTTTTGATTCCTGTAGCTGGGGATCCGGTTTCCTGTGATTTCCCGTAGTTGCCCGATTCGCATCGAAATCCGCAGTTTTCGATTCCCACCGCCTCCACCAAACAAGCGCAATGATTGCCGACGGTTGGCGTCCGGCCTCGTACGACAAATGTCATGAATGGTCCTGCTGCCAAGAACGCTACACGCTGAAGAGCACCTCCAAGGGATCGTTAGATATCGAGCTCGATGTCCGAGCGAGGGAGAGTGTTGCAGATGGTGATCTTGCTGAGGAACTCGTCTGGGTTTTCTCCCTCCAGCTGAGTGACTCCTAGTGTTTTCGGGCAGACGCAGGCCTTGCACAGTCCTTTTTCGCATCCGGTGAGCACGGGGACTCCCGCTTTTCTGGAAGCGTCCAGGAGCGTGGTGTTCTCGTTGATTCGGACTTCCTTGCCGGACTTCAGGAACTTAACCGTGTGATAGACATAACTCGCGTTCTGGTCCTTCTTGACCTCGGGCGGCTTGAACATTTCCATGTGGAACCGGCCCATGTCGTAACCGAGCTCCCTCAGGTACCCCTTGGTTTTCGAGATGAACCCGTCGGGCGCGCAGATATACACCTCCCGCTCCAGCAGATCGGGAACGTGTTTTTCGAGGAGCTCCTTGGAAATCCAGGACGTTTCCAGGTGCTTCGGCGCGTCAGGCAATGGATCGAAAATCAAGCGGAGGTCGAGCCCGGTCGTTTTCGAAAGCCTCTCGAGCTCGTCCCGGAAAAGCACTCCCTCCTCGTCTCTATTGAAGTAGAGGAAGCTGGCGTCCGTTTCGGGCGCCTCATTCGCGATTTTCCGAATCATGCTCAGAATCGGCGTGACGCCAACCCCGCCCGCAATAAACAGGGGCTTGTCTGGAATGCCCTCCATGACAAACCCCTCCTCACCCTGAGGCTTGCGGAACAACGTGATGGTGTCCCCTTTCTTGAGATTGTCGTTGAGGTAGTTCGAAACCTTGCCGTCCTTGACCCGCTTGACGGTGATATCGAGGGTTTCTGCAACCTCGCTAGGGTGGGTGAGGCTGTACTGCCGGATCCACTTCTTTCCGTCGATCTCTACTTCCACCGAGATGAAGGATCCTGCATCCCACTTCATCTTCTTCCACTTCTCCGGGATGGCGAAACGGAAGGTGCGCGCCTGCCCCCCGATTTCGTTGGACGACTCCACGACGATCGTTTGGGTCTTGTCTTCCCTGAGGACGCCCATGTAGTAGGGCTCTTCCGGTTTGCGATACGTCATTCCATAGAAGAGCCGCTGCGTGAGATCCGTGGGTTTCTTCAACAGACCCCAAACGGTTTCCTGCGTGTTGGCGACAGGGGCCGTCCTGCTCAACAGTCGACCGACGATGTCCGGAACCGTCTTTTCGAAGTTCACGATGTTGTAAGGCAACCCGTAACGCTCAAAGATTTCCTGAACCTCGGGCACGATCTCCCGAAGGCGATTGTCCGGTAGGTCCGGAAACATGTGGTGCTCGAGATGCGTGTCCAACGCGGCATAGAACACACGAAAATCGGGTGGGTTCGGGAAGTCCACTTCCTCGAGAGTTTCCTGAAGAAACAAATCGAGTTTCGCGAAGGGGACGAAGTTGGTCGTGGCCATGATCTGCCGGTGGTAGTACTCCCCCTTCGTTTCCGCCCGTTCACTCCTCTCATACATGGCCACGTTGCTCGCGTGATGCTCCAGAAGGAGGAGGAGCATGGTGTAGTCATATCCAAGAACGGTTCCCAAGAAGTTTCCGACACTCGTCTGTAAGAATCGGCCCCTGGTTTTGGCCGGTTCCGTAACGACATTCTTCAGATAGGCCGTGGTCAGGAGCTCGAGAGCCTTCTTGTAGTTCCCGGGCGTGTACCATTTCCGCCCGTCGATGGCTCCGGCGGAGTACGAGGTATAGAGCGAGAAATAAAGCGAGTGAGACGCGAGAAGAGCGGGGAAGGTCAGCATCTGAACCAGGTTGTGACCCCACCAGTCCTGGCGAGCGTCAATGCGCAAGAGCCCGTAACCAATGTCATGGTCCTGCCCCTTGATGTTCGTGTAAGGATGATGACCCTGGTGATGCATGGTTTTCCAGTCATCGGTGTCAATGACGAAGTCCCATTTGTAAACCGATGAATGGAATTCGTTCGCGCCCTCGATGTGGTCATAGGCGCCATGGAGAATCACGTGACCCACCGAGAACTCGATCAAGACATGTAGCCCGCGTAAGACGACCGCTTTTTGAAAGGCGTTGTCCGTGTCCGGATGATTGAACAGCTCAAAGCTTCGTCGCTTGATCGCTTGGGAATATCGTTTGACGTTCCGGACGTAATCCAGATCTTCCTGACCCATCTTTTTCTGGGTTTCGCGGTAAAGACCGTCTAGGTCCCTCGCCAGACTGTTGAGCTGGGCATCCGATAATTCGTAGCTCATCGGATCCCTGGATGATTCCATCCGAGTGGTTCCATCGGGTCGAGTCATGGTCCTAACCTTTCAAGAGCGCTGTTCGCTCTGCAGCACCTCGAGCACGGGTTCAAAAGCAGAGATGAAGAAATCGATCAACCGACTAGGAGAAGCGCCGCCGGCAGCCGTCCACTCAGCGCAGCCGTTTTCGATGAGGCTCACCCATCCATAGATGGCGATCTGCGACAGGGCGGAGGGCCGGCGGATGCCCAGACGTTCGAGGATCCGGCTCATCGTGGTCGTTCGAACGCGATCGAGCAGCTCATTCACTTCGGTATCCGAACCAAGGCCTCCACGAACGAGCGCGGCGTAGATCGCGCTGTGTTCCTGCACGTAGCCGACGAAGCAGGTCACCATCACCCGGAACGCTTGGTCGAACGGTTGTTCGGCAGGGGGCTCAGTGATCGCGATCACCTCATCCGTCACGCTGCGGACGGTCTCCATGTAGAAGCCTCGTTGGTTTCCGAAATAGTGATAGAGGAGCCCCTTGGAGACGCCCGCGCGGTCGGCGATCGCGTCCATGGACATGGCTTCATAGCCATGCTCGGCGAAATGCCGCCGGCCAAACGCCAGCAATTGCTCCCGTCGAGCTTCGGTCGTCATCCGCCTGGGCCCAAGGTCCATCATGAAGGAGTATCGGCATTATTGACGATTCGTCAATAGCCATTCTCATCGAGCCTAGCCGGACTTGTCAGTGACCAAATAATGACCAGAGCCCAGGGCAATCAGGGGGATTCCAGGGTACTGCTGGGTACGTAAGTAAGAGGTCGGATTGCATGTCTTTGAAAGCGATACGCGGGAAAACCGAGTGTCCGCATAGGGTTAGCGTATCGCTGCGCTCAGGGTTCGATTCCCACCCCCTCCACCACGATTGCCACAGCCCGTTGACATTGCCTCGAAATAATATTACCTATGTGTAATGTGGGAGGTCCTGGAGAGCAGGCCTTGCAAAAGGCAACTCAAGAGGGCGCCCAAAGAGGTCGTCAAGCAATACGAGGCATGGAAGGAAGTCGTTCAAGCATCTGGGCCACGAGCGCTCCGGTTGATCCGTGGCTACCGGGACCATGCGCTCAAAGGCGAGTGGAAAGGCGCTCGCTCGAGCTATCTTACGAAGAAATGGCGCGTCCTTTATGTGGTCGAGGGAGACCGCTTCGAGGTTCTGGTGCTGGAGGTGAATCCCCATGACTGCTAAGCGTGGAAAGAAGGTTCAGGAAGCTCTTCGGGGCGATCGATTCACGAAGTCGGTCGTTCGAGTCAAGCTCTCGCCCGCCGAGATGATCCGTATCCTCAGAGAGAAGAACGAGCTCACCCAGTCGGAGCTCGCTGAGCGCACCGGCCTCACACAATCGACCATTTCGAATCTTGAGAACGGGCGCACGCGGCTGGGTGCTGAGCGAGCCAAGACCCTGGCACGTGCTCTTCGAGTCCATCCCGCAGTACTGCTCTTTCCGGGCTGGGACGTGGCCAAGGAAAGCGCCGCGTAGCTTGTGCCCTAGTTCCCTTCCTGCCAGAACGCCGTCGGTTTCGGCGAGAGGTGAACGTTGGCCTGAATGGCGATCCAACTGCTCTCCGGAGCCACTTGTCAGTGACCAAATAGTGACCAGAGCCCAGGTCAATCGGGGGGATTCCAGGATACTGCAGGGTACGTAAGCAAGAGGTCGGTTTGGATGCCTTTGAAAGCGATACGCGGGAAAACCGAGTGTCCGCGCAGGGTTAGCGCCCCCGGCGTCACCAACGCAGACATCCCGCGCTCGACCGTGAACCGCGCGCTCAACGCCTTCGGCTTATTCGCATCGGAGTTCACACGCGACGTGAGCCCATGGGGCCCGGTCAACCCACCTTGATCGAGAAGCCCACGACGAGCTGGAAGTCGTTGCTCTCCGGTAGGCTGCCGTCCGCTCGCGGTATGGGCTGTTCGGTACGGAAGAAGTCGAACTCCGTGTTGAAGTTGAGGATGTCGGTCACCTCTACGCTGAACACCGCCTCGCCGATGTGGTTGGTGTTACCAATGGTCGTGAAAACGATGTTTGATTGCCACCTCAGATCGAGCTCGATGTCGTCTGTGATGTCGAACTCCCAATCGAGGTGGACCGGTACGAACCCACCGCTCTGGGGGTTAGGGACGTTTGGCAGGGTGCTGATGACGCGCAGGAACTGATATCCAAGCCCCAACTCGAAGTCCCACTCAACTCTCTCTGTGTCGAAGATTTGAATCCCCCCGAGCCCGGCGGGCGTCGCGCGGAACTTGATGTTCGCAAACCGGTCATTAAAGAAGTCCGCAGCGGCTGGGACTACGTAGAACCGGTCTGAAACAAAGAGCACCACGCCCACCTGACCAAGGTGCCGGCTGACATTTGGCTCTCGGTTCGCAGCGCCAAACGTGCCTTCGTAGAGGAACACCGTGGATGTCCGCTGATCATGGCGACCCAGCCCGAATTTGGCTGTGAGAGAGCTCTGGTTCGAGTTGCCGAATGCCCCCGTGAAGCCAGCGCCAACTTCAAACGCCCACCAGTCCCGCTCTCGCGTGCCCCCCTGGAGAATCGAAAGGAGCGCGCTTCGAGGGAACGTCCTCATGCCCTCGCCGGTTTCGACGATGACCTTGTCTTTGGTGATCATGGCTCGGCCCGTCGCGTCGACCCGACGTTTGAACACGTAGGTTTTGATCTTCGGAGAGTGCAGTTGATCTACGTTGCTCCAGCCTTTTCTGATGAGGTTTGTCTTGTCGCCGTCGAACTCGAAGTCCCCGTCCCGCATCCAGTTGAGGTTGCCTCGGAGCCACTCACCCGAGGTCAAACGAAGCCAGTCCTTGCCATCGCCAAACTCGATCCAGTAGCCCGTTGGAAATCCCGTTTCGGGGTCTGGCTGGGCGCGGATGCCCTCGGCTTCCACCCCGGCTTGCTCGAGGGCCTCCGTGCGATCGGCTTTCGTCTCGCCGACTTGAGCGTGCAGTGCGGATGCCTGGCTCAAGATCGTCGCAATCACAAGTACTACAAGCGCAACAAGACGTAGAGAGCCAGTTGTCTCGGCCATGCGCTAATCTCGTGGCAAGTGCCCCGGAGACCCTTCGGGAGGATAGTCGAGCCCGTCCTCGACTTCGGCGCGCTCGACATGAGCGAACTCGGGGAACGGTAAGGTGCTGCTCTCCCGCCACGCACGCACCGCCGCTTCTGCGTCTTTCCCGCGTTCTACGTCCAATCCCGCGTCCCGACCAAAACGAACCGTCTGTGTAGGATACGCAAAATCGGTTCCAGACTGGTGGACGATGTCCGCGATCCTGAATAGAACGTCCTCTCGAATTGCGAGATACGTGTTCTGATCCTGGCAGCGCACGTACGCGAAAATTTCCACATTGAGCGAGTACTCGCCGAAATCGAGGAACCGCACACGGGCTGGCACTTCCGTAACCATCGGATGGCCAAGGAGCAGCTTGCGCAGCTCCGCCAGCAGATAGCGCAGTTGATCCATCGTCGTCTCGTAACGAAGCTGCAGGGTGGTTCTGAGCAGGCGAGTGTCACGAACCGCGAAGTTCTCTAGCTTCATCTGGGAAAATTCAGCGTTAGGGATCGTCACCAGCGTTCGTTCGAGAGAGCGGATGCGTGTGGAGCGAAGTCCGATTTCATGAACCATGCCAACGTCCGAACCATAGCGGCAGAAATCGCCAACTCGGACAGGGCGATCTGCAAACAACGTGAAGCCACCGATGACATTCTCCAGGGTAGGCCGGATAGCCAAGGCGAGCGCAAGACCTCCGACACCGAGGCCGGCAACGAGCGGCGCGATCGACATGCCCAGGAACTCGGCGGCATAGATCAAGATAAAGGCTGCCAAGACGATTCCAAGCAAACGAAATAGAAGTCGCGTCAAGGCGGGATCGACGACTCGCTTGTCACCTTCGCGTGGCTGCATGAGGGCGACGCCGACGCGTCCCGTCACGACGATGACGAGCGTCACCGCGCAGCCAAAGACCACTGCCCATACCCCGAACGAAAGAATGTCGTAGCCAGCGCCGAATAGCCAGATTGCATTCTTGAGGCCCTGCCGAAACAGCGCAGCAACGACGATTGTGCCGAGCAAGGCAAGGGGTAGACCAAATTGGAACCCCGCCCCTTTCGCTTCGGTGCGGTCGTCCCAAGCACGGCCCCAGCGAAAGAGCCATCGTACCAGGACTACGGCAAGCACAAACATGGCAAGCAGCGTGGCCCACTGCCAAACCGGGTAGCTAAACACGAGGCTCTTGGTCCACGCCGGGAGTCCATCGATCCATCGCTTGGGGATCAGAGGCCCTGGACTTGCACGAAGCTCTTCGTAAAGACCAGCCTGCGCCGTCGGTTTGTACGGCAAGTCCTTGGCGAGCTCGTAGTAGCGGCCCAAATCCGCGACTGCTTCCCTGCTCACCAAGAACTCGCCAGCATCTGGCCCCTCTTCAATCTTGACGAAATCGATCAGTGTTCCGGGTACTGTCCAGCGCAAGACGCCTTTGTCCTCGACCTGTTCCTTACCCGGTATCTGCTCGTACGGAGGTAGTTCGATCCGATCGAGAACCTCTTTGAGCATGACCATTTTTTCAAAGCGTCGGATGTAGCTGCCCCGAGACGGGTCTTCCGAGAAATCGAGGGAGGCGCTCGCCAAGGACGCCGCGCGTCTTCGTGCGCTCTCGTCTCCCGCCCGCCACGCGGCTACCGAAGCGTCAAAGTGGTCGAGGAAGTTACGCAACGTGTCGCGGGGACTCGATGTATCGACCGGGCGCAGTCGATCGAGGGCAATCGCCTGTCCCTCCTGTGCCCGGGCCCTCGCTGCCAGAACGAGAGCGACCGAGGCACAGACGATGAGAGCGGTGGCTATGCGAACACGTGTGATCGTGGTGGTTGGAACATGACCCATGGCGTCTCTCCGATAACCCGAGCGAAAAATCTTTTCTCCCGGGCGTTGCGCAGCGTCTTAGCATGAGTGCGGGCGTCCCTGGGAGGATGTCCGCACGGGCTAGAAGCAATTTGCGAATCGCGTGGTACTGTGCCGGCTTGTATGCGTAGCTCTTCCTGGTTGCCATGGCTCGGCGCGTTCGCGGCTGCCGTCGTGGCGTTGTCGGTGACCGGCTGCGCGACCACGGTGCATCAACCATCCGAGCCCGCCGCCCATCGCGTGCAGACGTGCGCGCTGGCGTCTTTTCCGGAGCTGCCGGACGTGACCCTGACGTCGGTCACAATGGAACCGGCCCCGGTTTCCCATTGCAACGTCGCTGGAGTCATCGGGCCCGACATTCGCTTCGAGCTTCTGTTGCCCGAGGAGTGGAACGGGAAGTTCGTCATGGGTGGCGGCGGCGGGTTCGTGGGCTCGGTCATCAACTTCGCACTGCTCTACGGCGTGTTGGAGTCCGGCTATGCCACGGTGGGTACGGACACCGGTCACGAGGGCCATCCGCTCGATGCAAGCTGGGCGCTTCATCGCCTGGACAGGCTCGTGAACTTCGGTCACCAAGCCGTCCACCGAACCGCGGTAACCGCTAAAGCACTGACGACCGCGTACTACGCAAAGGACATCGCACGAAACTACTTCCTCGGGTGCTCACGCGGCGGCGGTCAGGCATTGATGGAAGCGCAGCGCTATCCTGAAGATTTCGAGGGCATCGTCGCTGGTGCGCCCGCG
>CALJYC010000335.1 GCA_937984275.1 uncultured bacterium
GGCGCCTCACCCTCGGCGTGCAGGGACACAGCCTGTGCGACGACCTCCCGCAGGTCCGTCTTCGCGAGCTTCGGCGCCGGAAGCCGTGCAAATCGACTGAACTCGTCGACGATGTTCCGCAACCGCTCGACCTCTTGAAGAATCGTCTTCGTCGACTCATCAAACAGCGCGTCGAAATCCTCGTGCGACCTTTCGCGCGCCTTGCGTAGCGTTTCGATCGAAAGCCGAATCGGCGACAGCGGATTCTTGAGCTCGTGCGCGAGGCTCTTTGCGATCTCCTGCCACGCGGCGATTCTTTCGGTCTGCCGAAGCTGTTCTCTTGCGTCCCTCAAGTCGCGCGTCATTCGATTGAACGCCGTTGCGGTTGCGGGGAACGCTCCGCCGGGGCCGTCTCGCAGCGTCGTGTCGAAATCCCCCCGGCCGACTCGCGTCGCGGCGGCGGTCAGCTCGTCGACCGACGACTGCAGCCAACGATTGAGGTAGCCACCGAAAATCAGCGCGAGCCCGAGCGCCAGAACGGCGACACAGGCGATCCACAAGAGCAGTGGCGGGCCCCGCCGGTCGAGCCTTGGGCGCCAAACCATCACCCCTCGAGGAGCGCCCTCCGCGTCGAGCAGCTCTGTCACCACTTCGTCTCGCTTGCTGGCCTCGTCCGTGATCACCAGCTGCCGAGGATCGAGGCTACGAAGATCCGAGAAACGATGCCCAGCGATCAGAGTCACGTGGGCTCCCCCGCGCGCGATCGAACACGACCTCACCAGGAACCTCTGGTGCTCCTGGTCGCCCAGGAACACGACGTAGGCGCGGTCCCCCGCGCTCCTCGCTTGGCGGGTCAGCTCGGGGCCGTCATTCCCGAGTACCCGGTGGCGGTGCCCCGTTGCGATGACCTCTCCGCTCAACGAGTCCAGCACCCACAGCGTCTGAAGCCCCGCCGCTTCCATCGACCCACGAAACAGGCGGTCGTAGTCGAGCTCCGAAGGCGCCTCCTTACTTCGCTCGTCGAGCAGGGTGTCGACGGCGAGGTCGTCGCGGCAGAGGCGGCTCACCGCCGCCTTGCGTTGCGCATCGAGCTCATCGAGCTGCACTCGGGCCATCTCCGCTTCACCGGTCCCGGTCCCAGCGCCCCACTGCGATACGCCCAGCCAGACGATGCCCGTCAGCGCGACGGGGAACGTTGCAACCAGGGCGAAGAGAACGACGACACGGGTGGAAAACCGGTTCATGGTGGGGCCACGCCGCCAAGGACCCGCTCTTCACGCGGGGGCGGTGAGACCTCGGTCGAAGCGCTCCCACCTTCCTCCTCGTACTGCTCCATCAAGAACAGGTTCGGGTCGGCGACATCCGGTGGCCTCGCGACCTCGACAGGGGCGGTTCCCGACAGAAAGACCTCCTCGAAGGCGTCCTCCTGGCCCTCGTAGGCGAGCAGCCCCGACGCAGGGTCAATGCGAGCCCTCGTCACGCCACTTGGCATTGCGAAGTCGGTTTCCTTCGGCGTTTTGTCGGCGGCGTCCATGACGTCGATCCAGACCGGAAGCGCGGTCCTCGTGCCGGTCTCGCGCTTGCCGAGTGATCGCGAGTCGTCGAAGCCGACCCACACCCCGGCGACGACGGACGGAGAGTAACCGACGAACCAGGCGTCCCGCGCCTCGTTGCTCGTACCGGTCTTGCCGACCACCGCTCGCTCGAGGCGCTGCGCCGGCGACCCCGTGCCCTCGGTGACCACACTTCGAAGCATGCTCGTCATCACGTACGCTTCGCTCGGTGTCATCACATCACGCGCCGGCTCGCCGGGCGCGAGTTGTACGCGCGTTCCATCGGGAGCGACGATCTTGCTCACAATCCGCGTCGGCGCCCAGCGACCGCCCGCCGCGAACGTGGCATATGCGTTGGTGAGCTCGATTGGCTTCACCCCGCTCGCCCCGAGGGCAAGCGCCATGTCTTCCTCGAGCTTGGTGGTGATGCCGTCCTGACGGGCGAACTCCGCGACATCGTGAACCCCGATGTCCTCCACCACGCGAATCGCGACCATGTTGATCGAGCGCGCAAGTGCTTGGCGGAGCCTAACGGCGCCCTGGTAGTTCCACTGCTCGTAGTTGCGCGGTTTCCACTCGTCGTACACCGCCGGCGCATCGACCACCAGTGAGGCCGGCGTGAAGCGGCGCGACTGAATGGCGCGGGCGTAGACGATCGGTTTGAAGGTGCTGCCCGGCTGACGAATCGCCTGTGTGGCTCGGTTGAACCCGCTCACCGGAGCAAAGCTTCCTACCAAAGCCAGCACGTGGCGCGATCGGGGCTCGATGACGACAACGGCGCCTTCGGGTCCTCGTTCGAGTCGCGCGACCGCGGGATCCTCTTCTCCACCCATCTGCGTGATCGACACCGGGAAGAGGTCTCCCTTCTTGGCGAAGGCCGAGGGACGCCGACTCTCCGGGTTGTACCGGATGGCGTCGCGCATCTGAAGGACGGCAGCATGTCCTGCGACGTCGAGCCGGATGCTTTCGTTCTCGTCGTCGGCCCCGGTCACCCGTGCGATATACGATCGGCCCATTCGTAGCGAGTCGCTTGGCTGCGTGGCCTTCGGTCCGCCCCTTCGCCTGGTGCGGCGAAACGGCCCTTGGTACCCCTGTCGGTCGTCCACCGCGCGCAGCCCACGCTGTAGTGCCTCCCGCGCTTGCTTCTGCAACGAGAGATCGATAGTCGTGTGTACCTCGTAGCCGCCTTCGCCTAGCGCTTCGTCGCCGACGGCAGCGCGAAGTGCATGCCGCGCGATGGACAGCACCTCGGGTGCCTTACCCGCCCCCTCGGGCAGTGGAGTCAGCTCGACCTTCTCTTCGCGTGCTGCGGCGATCGCCTCTTCGCTCAGGTCAGGCCAGTAGACCTCCCGCTTCGCCTCGAGTTGCGACAGCACGTAGTCCTGGCGTCGCTTGGCCGCTTCCGGGTTCCGTCGTGGTGAAAGCCTCGCAGGCGCCTGCGGAACTCCCGCCAACATCGCCGACTCTGCCAGGGTGAGCTCGCTCGCGTTCTTCGCGAAGTAGTATCTTGC
>CALJYC010000336.1 GCA_937984275.1 uncultured bacterium
GGCGACCAAGATCCGGTCGGCGACTACGGCAAGGGCATGAAGAGCCTCTACGACGCATACAAGCGCGCTGCGATTTTCGACGTTCGGCTCAAGCTCTACCCGGGCGCGCGCCACGAAACGCTGAACGAGACCAACCGCCACGAAGTGACCGACGACTTCATCGCCTGGTGCGATGAGATCGTCGCTGCGCGGGGCTAGTCGCTCGGGGGGCGACTCGTGTAGAGCGGGCCTTCGACCTCGCCCCGGACCAGCGGTCGCGTCTCGGGCGTCACCCGGCACCGCCAAAGCGCACTGCGCGAGCCGATCGTTTCCGCGCCCTGGTAGTGATTGAAGTCCTCGAACACCGCTTCGATCAGGAAACCGGCATCGCTAAGGACACGCTGCTTTTGCAGCCCTCGCTCGCTAGCCCGGCGGCTTTGGCCGAAGCAAACGTAGAGCCTCCCATCGGGCTTGAGCATCTCCGCTGCCCTGCTGACGAAGAGCCGAAACCCCTCGATCGCGTACGGCGGGTCCGTAAACGCCGCGCCATATCGACCGCGCATCGCCTTCGGGATCGGTTGCCGCAAGTCGTGGTGCACGGTGTCGTGCTCCCAACCGTGTTGCTCCGCATGGTGGGTCAGGATCTGGAGTATCTCTTCATCGGTGTCGATCGCCGTCACCTTGCGGCCCGCGCCCGCGAGTTGCACCGCGGCGCTCGTCAAATCGTCGTCCCCCAAGAACACGAGCCCGCGTTGGTGCTCCCCGGCCTCGAGCAATAGCTCTGCGCGACGTACAGCCGTGTCGGTCGTTACGTAGACCTGGTCGAGCGCCCGCTTGGGCGTGCTGCGCTCCGCGGCCATCGCTTCGTACGCCGCACGCCAAGACTCGGCGCCGGCCTCGCCCGAGTCTCGGGCCACCAGCTCGCGCGCCAACGCCGCCAGCCCGCGCTCCGAGCAACGGAAGCGACGTTCATCGTCTTCAAACCACTTCGGATAGCGTTCGATCACCTCGCGCACGACGGACGATGCTTCGCCCGCGGCGTGAACGATCTCATCCTGGGAGCGCGATCGACCATCGCCGAGTGCTCTGAGGATGCGGAACGCTCCTTCGTACACAGTGGGCTACTTGTCGCGAAACACGATCATGCCGTGCGTGAGATCGTACGGAGACAGCGCCACCGTCACACGGTCACCGAGAATCACGCGGATTCTGAACTTGCGCATCCGACCACAAAGCTGCGCGCGCACCGCGGCGCCGGAGTCGGTCGTCACTTCGAACTGGCCACCAGCGTAAACCTGACTCACCACCCCGCTGAGCTTGATGTGGTCATCACGCTTGTCGTCCTGCTCGAAATTCCGCTCGAACTTCCTTTTCCTGCCTCTTGGGCTGCGTCTCGCCACTCAGTCTCCTTTTGCCCTTCGGCGCAACGTAAGTCGTCTTGGACCGCCTCGCCAGTTCGGGAGGAATCTTTCTTGATACGCGCTGCGCTTTGGTTTTTGTAGCACCCCCCGTGGAAAAGTCAGCCTGAACGCCTCATGTTGCTCAATCCGGTGCTTCAGCGACACCCCGACGCTGCATGGACGCGAGTGTGTCTCCGCTACATGCCCAAGTCGACGGGGGTGACCTTCGTACTATCGTATCCGTTCGATGCTCGATCTCCCGCGACTCAGGCGCATCCGGCTCATGAAGCGCCCCGTTGGCCAGGTGTTCTTCGGCCATGCCGTTCTGAGTCCGAACTACAACTTCCTGCCTGGCATCGACATTCAAGTCGAGGGGATAGACAAGATACCGAACGAGCCGGTCATCTACGCGATGAACCACACCGACCGCTTCAACTACTTCCCCTTCATGTACAAGATGTGGAAGCTGGAGCAGCGGTACATCACGGTTTGGGTGAAGGGGAAGTACTACGAAAGCCCGATCGTCGGCACCTTCATGGAGCTGACTAGCAACCTTCCGACGGTGTCGCGCGGGTACATCATCACCAAGGACTTCACGCTGACTGTCGGAAGGCGGCCGAAGCAGGCCGAATACGACACGCTTCGCGCGCTCGTGAACGAGGAAGCCGCCCCCGACGGCGACCCGAGCACAGTCGACTTGTCCGAAATTCCGGCGGAGGTCCTCGACACCGGGCGCAACATCCTCGGCGTGGACTTCGATCCGACCGAGTGTGCGTATGCCGTCGCGATCAATCGGGTGTTCACGGCGATGATGGCCGAGTTCGTCCGGCTCAACGAACGCTCTTTCGAGCTCGGGCTCGACCTGCTGGTGTTCCCTCAGGGGACGCGATCGATCCGACTTCCCCGTGGCCGCATCGGCATGATGGAGGTCGCGCTCCGCTACAAGAAGACGATCGTCCCCATCGGTTGCAACGGCTGCGATCACGTGTACACGGGCTCGCTGCCGATTGGGAAGGCGGGCAAGATCGTATACCGCATCGGCGATCCGATTCCGTACGAGGAGCTCTCCGAGTTCCACATCGACGAGGTCTACGCGCCATTCTCCGCGGAAGCAGAGCACAAGCATCGCGACAAGTTTCAAGGGGCGGTAGATCTCGTCATGGATCGTATCAACGAACTGGTCGATCCCGAGTATCAGTTCAGCGACGACTTGCAGAGCACGGGTGTTCGCGGAACATCCCGCTTCATGTAGCGCGGCGGTTGTTCCATGCGTCAAATCGGGCTAGACCACGGCCCGTGAACGCGCTCCAAGTTTTGAGGGACGCGACGGAGCCGAAGCCAGTCGTGGCGATCATCGGGGGAGCCGTCGCTGGGTCCGAGGCCGCTGCCGCATGCGCCGCGCGAGGGGCAATCCCCGTGGTGTTCGAGCAGGGTGCGCGGCCGTACGGTAAGATCGAAGACGGCTTGCCGCGCTGGCACGAGAAGCTGCGCGTCAAGGAGTACAAGAAGATCAACGAGAACCTCCGCAACAGCGAGGTTATCTTCGTCCCGAAGACGCGAATCGGGAGCGAGCTTTCCTGGGCGGAACTATACGGCGACGTTGGGTTCAGCGCAGTCGTGCTCGCAAACGGAGCATGGCGCGATCGCGGGCTGCCAGTTGAAGGAGCCGATGCCTACGAGGGTCGCGGACTCGTCTACCAAAACGAGTTCGTCTACTGGTTCAACCACTATGAAGACGAGGGCTACGACGGGCCGACCTTCGACGTGCCTGACGGAGCAATGGTGGTTGGCGGCGGGCTCGCGTCGATCGACGTGGTGAAAATCGTCAATCTCGAGCTGTACGCGCGAGCATTGCGGGCGCGGGGCATCGAAGTCGACATCGTCGAGATGGAGATCAAAGGCATTCCGCGAACGCTCGAGGCCCATGGCATCACCGCCGAGGAGCTCGATGTTGAGGGATGCACCCTCTACTACCGGCGCCGCAAGGAAGACATGCCACTCGCGAGCGCGGACAATCCGACGCCCGAGCAACTGGCCAAGCTCCAGGCAGCGCGGGTAAAGATCATGGATCGCGTCATCCGTAAGTACTTCGTTAAGTTCGAAGAGCTTTCGCGGCCCGTCGGAACCATCGTCGAGGACGACCGATTGGCCGGAATTCGCTTCCAGAAGACCGAAGTCGTAGACGGCCGGGTACGCGGACTAGAGGGCACCGAGTTTGATGTCCGCGCCCCGATGGTGATCAGCTCGATCGGCAGTATCCCCAGGCCCATCGAGGGCATCCCCACCAAGGGGGAGCTCTATCACTACGACAGCTGGGACACCGGCGAAGTCCACGGCCTCCCCGGCGTGTTCGGCCTCGGAAACGTGCTGACCGGCAAGGGTAATATCAGGGACAGCCGCGCGAACGCAATCGAGATCATCGAGAAGGTGGTGGCGGCGTACTTAGGTGTCGGTGACGAGCCGGAGGAATCGCCAGGAGGTGCTTCGGCGGAAGCTGAAGCGGTTGCTGAACAGGCGGCTGCCGGTGAACCGATGACAGTCGATTCAATGAAGGCTTTGGCTACGAGGATCGAAGCCCGGCATCAAGCGATCGGCTACAGCGACTACGGCAACTGGATCGAGTCCAACACCCCGTAAAGTCGATGCTGCGCATCGTCCACGGGGCTTCGCCTGACGCTGACACTGACGCTGCCACTGTCGCTGACACTGACGCTGGCACCGTCGCTGACACTGGCACTGTCGCTGCCCCTGACGTAAGGTCCGCCTGGTGAACTCGCGCCTCGCACCCCTCTTCCTCGCCCTAGCCCTCCTCTCCGTCGCGTCCTCCGCGTCCGCGCAAGAGCGCCGCGTGGAGCTTCGCGTTCAAGGTGGCGTCGAGCTCGGCGTGCCGATCTTCCTCAACGTCGACCGTGACATCGTGAAGCCGGGACTGAGCTTCACGGGCTGGGGCGGCTTCGACATCGGCTGGGTCGTCTTCGACTTCGGCCTGGGCCTGCAGTGGACGGGCATCGATACCAACAAAATTCCGATGGTCGTGCAGCCTTCGGGCTTCGAGCCGCTCATCCGCTGGTCCTTCTCGCCAGGTGTGCGATTCCAAGTGCCCAACATCGAGGCAGTGCTGCCGTACATCACCGGCGCGTTCGACGCGAACCTCTGGAGCTTCGCAGCCCTCGGCTCGGGGTGCGGCTGGTACTACTGCCGCGACGACAGCCGCGCGCGATTCGCGCCCGGCTTCTCGGGCAAGGCAGGCCTCGGGATTCACCTCAAGAACGCGATGTACCTCGACGTTGGCTTCCAGTACTCGATGAGCGGCAAGGGCGACTTCTTCAACAGCACGCAGTGGTGGGTCGAGCCTTTCGTCGGCTTCATCTACCGGGGCGACAGCGACCGCTTCGGCGGCACTGGGTACTGATCACCACCACCAGACGACGACCGCGAGCGTCGTCGCGATGAGCGCGGCCGATTGCAGGCGGTAGTCCTGGTACCAGGGTTGACCGGGTTTGGTCGCGGCGTCTTCGCGCCGCCACATGTGGCCCTCGATCTTGCTAGCGGCAGGCGCCGGCGTGAGCAGGCTAGCCACGACGACGAGCGCGAGGCCCAGCACGAACATCACCATGGCGGCGTACAAGTACTGGAGCTCGACCACGCCGAGCAGCTCGATGACCACCCAGCCCACGATGCCCAGCGGAATACCGACGAGGAGACCCGCGAGCGCGCCGGCACCATTGGCACGCCGCCAAAACAAACCGAGCAGGAACACCGCGACTACCGGGGGCGTGAGATACGACAGAATCGACTGCAGGTATTGCCACAGGGTAGGAAAATGCGAAATCTGTGGAGTCCAGAGGACGGCAAACACCATGAAGACCAGCGTGGCGCCGCGGCCCCACCGCGCGAGTTGCTGAGTGTCCATATCAGGACGGGCGGATTGTACGAAGTCCATGGTGAACAACGTTGACGCCGAGTGAAGAATCGCCTCCAGGCTCGACAGCATGGCCGCAGCGAGGACGGCCAGCATGAAACCACGGAGTCCGATCGGCAGAAGGTCGAACGCCAGCATCGGAAACACCAGGTCCGGGTTGTCGAGATCGGGATACAACACCGTCGCGAAGACACCGGGCAAGATGAGAATGAAGAGGTTGGGAAGCTTGAGCAGCCCGGCGAACAGCGCGCCCCAACGGCCATCGTCGAGCGTTTGCGCGCCGAGCGCGCGTTGGATGATGAACTGGTTGGTGCACCAGAAGTACATGCCGACGATGAACACACCGCCAATCCCGGGCCAGGGCATGACCGAGTCACTGGCGGGTTGCATGAGATTCAATGCACCAGGCGGCGCGGCCTCGACCACGGCATCCCACGATGGGACTGCTTGCCAGGCGAGGACTGAGATCGCGATGCCCCCAGCTAGAATCAAGACCGCTTGCAACGCATCGTTGGCCACCACCGCGCCGAGGCCGCCGAAGGAGATGTATACCCCTGCGGCCACAGCGGCTACGGTGATGGTGATCCAAATCGATACCCCGGGAAGCAGCGTCTTGAGCACCATCGCGCCCGCATAGAGCGAGCCGGGCGCGTCGACCAGCATGCTCGTCAACAGCAGCATCGCCGAAAACGCGAGCCTCGACCCACGCCCGAAGCGCTCTTCGAGATACTGTGGCGCCGTATAGACACGCGTTCGCAGGAACACTGGCAGGAAGAACACCGCGAACAGGATCATGAGCACCGCGGGCATCCACTCGTAGTGGAAGACGCTCACCCCGCTGTGGTATCCCGCGCCCGGCAGCCCTACGAAGCTGCTGCCACCCATGTTGGCCACGTAGAAGGAGAGGCCGATGATCGGCCATCGCATGCGGTGTCCCGCGAGGAAGAACCCCTCGGCGCCCTCCCCGCGCGTCTGCCTCGCGAAAAACCAACCGAACGCAACGCGTGTGACCACCACGTAACCGATCAGGATCGCTAGATCCCAGGCCGTGACCTCTAGGTGAGGCATACGACTACGTTGCCGAGGGCATCAAGGCCCACAAGATAGCTGCGCCAAAGGCGACCGCGAACAGGCACCAGATGCGCATCGCGGTTGGGGAGAGCTTCGTCCACCAATCGAGCAGTGCTTTGAAGCGGTCGACACCCAGGAATGGGAGCATCACGCCGGCCACCAAGGTGATGGCGCCGAGCACCTGAAGAAGAAGCGGTGCGCGTGAAGCCGGCCCGGCGAACCAGAGCGCGAGTCCGAACACGACACGTATGCCGGCCGCAAACCACAGGCCGCCTGCTGTGCCGAAGCGAGTCGCAAAGTCGACCAGGCGCGAAGGCGCGAGGACTCCCCACACGCCCATCAAAAGGGTGAAGACCGCAAGGAAGCCTGAAATCTCGACAGCAAAGGGCATGTTAGGCGAGCTCCTCTTCTACCTCGGACATCATATCAGACGCTGGTTCGTATGTGGGCAGCGAGTGCTCGATCTGATCGGCGGCGCGAGCGACCGCGTGCATCGACACCTCGAGATCCGCGAGCTGCAAGTGGTCGACCATCACCGTGTGGCGAACGACGTAGACGTCACCATCCAAGCACAGCGAGCCTACCGCCAGATTGAAGCTTTGTTGAAGCGCGGCGTGCGGGTCCATGCGGTCGACGCGACAGCACGCCGACGACACGTCGACCCACGAGCGACCCATTGCTTGATAGTGAGACACGATCACCGCTTGCAGGCGGCCTCCCGGGTATTCGAACACCACCTTGAAACTGTGGTCGTGCTCCTCGGCCAGCTTGTAGCTGGACCTCGCGTGATCCTTGATGTCGGTCCACGTCGGCACGGGTCGGTCGTTGTATCATATAGGCCCGAAAAAAGGGCTCGAATCTGCGTTCGCAGGGCGTACACTTCCCGACATGTTCGAGCGCGTTGCTTCGCCGTCGTGGCGGTCCTCGGTCATGGCAGAGCTTCGTTTCGGCCCCAAAGCGCTGCGGGGGACTGTCCCGTGGTTGCTACGCACGCGCCTGAGGCAGATCGACAGCCTTCTTCAAGTGGCCTTGAAGAATGCGCAGGACGCCCCGCACGACCTCGCCTACGAGATGGAGAACGAGCACCTCACATGGTCGGAGCTCGCAAACGCCACGTCGCGGGTCGCACACGTGCTCGCGGCTGCGGGCGTGAAGCGGGGGGACGTGGTCGCACTCTTCGCCGAGAACTCGCCCTTCTATATCGCATCCGTGCTCGGCATTACGCGCGTCGGCGCAACCGCCGCCTTGGTCAACACCAACCTACGCGGGCGTCCTCTAGCTCATGCTGTCGAGGTGTCCAAAGCGAAAGTCGTCCTCGTGAGCCACACTCTGGAATCGGGGCTTCGTGCATGCGAAGAGCTCTGCCAATCGCTCGATCGCATCCTCACCTTCGATGACAACCCGTACGCCAGCCTTCTCGCGAACACGTCTGCTACGCCGTACCCGCAAGCGCCGGTTCAGGCCGAGGATGATTTCATTTACATCTATACGTCTGGAACGACGGGGCTTCCCAAGCCTTGCCGGGTTTCGCACGCACGCGCGATCCTCGCCGGGGCTGGGTTTGGGCCACTGATGTACGACTTCCGTCCGGGGGACAAGCTCTATTGCGTGCTTCCCCTCTATCACGCGAACGGTCTTCTGTTGGGCGTGTCCGCAGCGATGCTTGCGCGCGTTCCGATGGCGATGCGCCGGTCGTTCAGCGCGAGCGCTTTTTGGGACGACGTGCATCGATACAAAGCCACCGCAATTCTCTACATCGGTGAGCTGTGCCGTTACTTGGTCAACTCGCCACCGAATCCGAAGGAGCTGCCTAATCCCGTGCGTGTTGCCGTCGGCAATGGGCTTCGTCCGGACATTTGGCCGCGGTTCAAAGCGCGGTTTGGCATCGAAAACATTCGAGAGTTCTACGGCGCAACCGAGGCTCCGGGCTTCATCGCCAACATCAGTGGGCGCGAGGGGTCGGTGGGGCGCGTGCCGCTCGGCGGGCTGGCCGGCTGGTTACGCATCGTCCAGTACGACGTCGATCTCGACCAGCACCTTCACGACTCGCGCGGTTTCTGCATTCCCTGTGGCGACAACGAGGTGGGCGAATTGCTGATCCGCGTGCCGAAGATGTCGGCAGGCGGGCTAGAGTATCGCGGCTACACCGATGAATCCGCGACAGAGAAGAAGCTCCTCCGCAACGTGTTCAAGAAAGGCGACCAGTACTTCCGCTCGGGCGATCTCCTGCGTCGCGACACCGACGGCTTCTACTACTTCGTCGACCGAATCGGCGACACCTTCCGGTGGAAGGGCGAGAACGTGTCCACCGCGGAAGTCGCGGACGTCATCACACACAATGACGGCATTGAGCAGGCCACAGTCATCGGCGTGCCCGTCCCCAACATGGAGGGCCAAGCCGGGCTGGCCGCCGTCGTTCCTTCGGGCGAATTCGACCCCGACCGGTTCTGGCGCGCCGTGTCGGATCTACCGGCCTACGCCCAGCCACGCTTCGTGCGCGTGATGAGCGGCTTGGCAACGACAGGGACGTTCAAGATTCAAAAGAACGACCTGAGGAAGGAAGGCGTCGATCCGTCGTCGGTCGACGATCCCCTCTACGTTCGCACCAAGGCCGGCTACGAGACACTCAACGAAGAACGCTGGCTCGACGTGAAAGAAGGGCGTCTGAAACTCTGATGCCGACGATGACCGCCGAGGAGATCAAGGGCTTCATGAAGAAGTTCTTCCCGCAAGCTCGAATGCCGGTCGAGATCGAGGAGCTGCGCGACGGCTTCCTGCGAATCCGGGTTGGTGTCGCCGATAGGCACGTGCGCCCGGGCGGCACCGTGTCGGGGCCCGCGCTGATGACGATTGCCGACACAGCGATGTACTACCTCGTGCTCGCAATGATCGGGCCCGTCGCCCTCGCGCTCACCACCAACCTGAACATGAACTTCCTTCGCGCGCCTAAGCTCGGAGACATCATCGCCGAAACCGAAATGCTGAAGCTCGGGAAGCGACTCGCCGTAGGGCAGGTCACGATCTACTCCGATGGGAGCGACGACCCCGTCGCCCATGCCACGGTGACCTACTCGATCCCGCCCGACGCTACGCGCTCTGCAAAGCCTTCTGGATGACTGCGAGGTCTTCGGGCGCATACTCGAGTTGAAGCGCCGCTTCATGAGCTCTGTCGCTCATCTTCTTCCAGGTCTTCTGCACGATCGGAATCAGTTTCTCTTCGTCGTGCTTCGGCGCAAAGTCGTGGAAGTAGTGCTCGAGGAATACGAGACAGATGACGTCCTCCATGAGCTGCACGTCCGGGTCGGTCTTCAGGCCGCGCTTGCGCAGCAGCGTCTGCACTCGATCGATCGTTTCCGCATCATAGCCGACGTCGCCCATGATCTCACCGGCGATGTCGCCATGTCGTTTGTAGAGATCGGTGCGCCACTTCAGGTACCCCGCCCTGCCCTCGGGATAGCTGTCGCGCGGCACCTCCCATCGACGGATGTGCTGAGCGCGCGCGGCAAGCTTGACCGTTTCGGGCGCGTCAGGGGCGAATGCTGCCAGGCGCGCGGACAAGCGTTGCCCGTAGACGAGCTCCTTCGGCATGGGTTGACCGCCTATCAACTCGGTGTTCGGATCCTGTGCGTTCGCCTCGTCAAACCGGCGGATTGCGTTATCGAAGCGGGACACGCCGTGATTCTACCACGCCGGCACGGACACTGACGCTGGCAGTGGCACTGGCACTGGCACTTGGGGGGGCCGTGACACGGGGTCCAGTTGCCCTATAGTTGCTC
>CALJYC010000337.1 GCA_937984275.1 uncultured bacterium
CACCGACGGTGCACCGCCGTAAGTGTTGATGCCATGAATGTCGATCGCCGGGCAGAGCTTCTGCACGCCGTCGATGCGTCCGCCACCGAGCTCGGCCGTGACGGTCATCGTCGGGTGGAACGGGTCGAGCTTCTTCACCATGGCAGCGATGTCGTTGACCGCCTTCCAGATAACCGGATTGTCGCCTTCGCCGAAGCCCTCCATCTCGTTACCGATGCCCCAAAGGAGGACCGCCGGATGATCCTTGTAGCGCAGCACGGTCTGGCGGGCCGCTTCGAGCTGCTTGCGCACCTGGGCCTCGTCGCTGTAGTCGAACCCGTGGCGTTCGTGGCCCAGCCAAATGCCTACCGTCACCGACAGGCCGAGGGCGTGCGCCGCGTCGAGACGCGCGTCGATGTCATCTGCGCCCCATGTCCGCACCGAGTTCGCGCCCGCCGCCGCCAGCTGCTCGAGCGAACCATCCCCGCCGGCGCCACGGACGAAATACGGCTCACCGCCGCGCAACAGCTGCCAGCCCCGCTCTGTTTGGCGGAGTTCCACCGGGATGGCCTTCGCCGCCGCGACCGAGGGCCAGAGCGCCAAGCAGGCGGATGACAAGACGAGCGCGTGCACGGTCGTGTGCCGCAGATTGCTACATGTCGCTGGCTGTTTCTTGCTCATACGTGAGCTCCTAGCATGACCGCTGCTCAGCCGGTGTTCTTCAGCCCCGCCGCGATGCCGTTAACCGTGGCCAGTAGAGCGTCCTGAAGCTGCGCGTCGTCGGTATTGCGCTGACGCCGCAGCAACTCCGCCTGAATCAAGTTGATGGGATCGAGATACGCCCGCCGAAGCTGAAACGAGCGCCGAAGCGTGGGGTCGGTTTCGAGAAGCTCGTCCTGGTCGAGGACCTGGAGCAAGACTGACCTCATTTGCTGGAGTCTTGCGCGCAGCCCTTGACCGATCTGAGCGAGGTCTGCGGGAGTGAGCAAGGCGTCGTATCGCGCTGCGATCCGCTCGTCGGCCTTGGCGAGCGCGAGCTCCAAGAGTGAGAGCGTCGACTGAAAGAAGGGCCAGTTCGCGGCCATGTCACGCAGCTCGGCAAGTCCGTCCTGGTCCACCGCTTCCTGGAATGCCGTCTCGATGCCGAGCCACGCGGGAAGAAGCAGCCGGGTTTGGGTCCATGCGAAGATCCAGGGGATCGCACGCAGGCTGGACAGCCCGTCGCCAGACTTGCGCCGTGCCGGGCGCGATCCGATCTGAAGCGAGCCGAGCTCGATGCCAGGCGTGACGACACGGAAGTACGGAACGAATCGACTGTGGCGCGTCACGTCGCGGTAGGCCCCCATCGCCCGCAGGGCCAGCGCGTCCATTCGCGTCCGAAACGCCGGACTCGGTGCGGCAGGTGGAGTGAGCGTCGCCTCCAACGTGGCCGTCGAATAGAGTTCGAGACTGCGTACGGCGATATCGGGAGTCCCAAACTTCCACTGGATCATCTCCCCCTGCTCGGTCACTCGTAGGGTTCCGTCGATCGATCCAGCAGGCTGCGAGCGGATGGCGATGTGGGTGGGGCCGCCCCCCCGTCCGATGCTCCCTCCGCGCCCATGAAACAGAGTGAGATGGACGTCTCGCGAACGACAGAGCTCGACGAGGCGCTCTTGCGCTTGGTAAAGCTCCCAAGCCGAGGCGAGTCGGCCCCCATCCTTGGACGAGTCGGAGTAGCCGATCATGACCTCGAGGCTCCGGCCAATGCGGGCCCGGTACCAAGGCAGATCAAGGAGGTCTGCCATGACTTCCCGGGACGCCTGCAGGTCCGATATCGTTTCGAAAAGCGGAACGACACGCAACGGCTCGGCGATTCGCGCCTCCTTTTGCAGAAGCTCGACCGCCAGCACGTCACTTGGCTGACGGGCCATCGAAATCACGTACGCGCCGAGCGAATCCCGCGGCAGGCTCGCGAGCATGCGGAACGTGTCAAGGACCTCTTGAACCTCATCCGAGGCGGGCATGTCTTCAGGAATGAGCGGTCGCTTCGAACCAAGCTCGGTGATGAGAAACTTCTGGCGCTCCGCTTCGCCCCAGTCGCTGTACGCTCCGAGCTCCAGATGTCGAGTCAGCTCGTCGAGGACCTCCGTGTGACGGGAGGCCTCCTGGCGAATGTCGAGCCGCACCATGTGCGAGCCGAAGCAGTGGACCCGGCGAATCAGATCGAGAAGTCGGCCATCCGCGACGACATGCTGCCCGGTCTCTTCGAGGGAGCTACGTGTGAGCATGAGCGCGTCGATCAACGACCGTGTGGCGCGGGCGGGCGAACCGAGCTGGGGCGGGTCAGCTTCGTCCGACTGCAAGGCGTCCAGCTCATCCTCGATACGGCGCAGCTCGGCAGAAAGCGCAGAGCGTTCTCTACGAAGGAGGGCGCGGTACGGCTCTCGGTCGGTGCCGGCCCGCTCGCGGAGCGCATCGCTCGCTGTGTCCATCGAGAGCTCCTGGCAGAGGGCATCGACTTCGTCGTGGAAGAGCTTGGCCGCGGTCCAACGGCACAGAAAGACCGCCTCGCGAGTCACCCTCGCGGTGACGTGGGGGTTCCCGTCGCGATCTCCACCGATCCAGGAGCCAAACCGAATGGGGCTGGCGTCGATGGGAAGTCCGCGTCCCGTTTGTGAGCGGAGCGCACTGTCGAGACGCCGCAGGAACGTGGGCAGCGCGTGCCAGAGCGACTGTTCTAAGACCGCGAGCCCGCCGCGCACTTCGTCGGTGGGCGTGGGGCGGCTTCGATGCAGCTCGTCGGTGTGCCAGACTGTCGAGATCTCTCTTCGAAGCTGCGACCGCACTGCGTCCTGCTCGTCCGGGGTGAGGTCCTCTCGATCGCCATCGCGAAGCGCATCCGCCATGCGATTGTATCGCTGGAGGAGCGTGCGCCTTATCACCTGAGTCGGATGCGCGGTGAGCACGAACTCGACTTGCTGCGTGCTGGCAGCCTCATGCACGCGTGCCGGGTCTAGGCCCGCGGCAATCATCCTTGCAATCGTGTCGCTGTAGGAATCAAGTCGAGGTTCGACGGGGTGGCCCCGAGCTGCGCGCATCTCGGCGGTTCGCCTCTCGCGCACCTTGTGTCGTTGCTCCGCGGTGTTCGCAAGCGTCAGAAAGAGAGAAAAGGCCCGAACCACTTCCCCCACATTCTCGGTCGGGAGCGCCGCGACGATCGCGTAAAGCTCCGCGAGCGCCGGTTCCCGATCGTTGGCATGCGGTTGGCGCAACACCTTGCCCTGCTCGCGGATCCGCTCGACCGTCTCGTACACGTCCGGCCCTGCCTCCTGTCTTAGGACCTCGCCCAGGAGCTCTCCGAGAACGCGAACGTCCACTCGGAGCGCCTCATCGGGTTCAGTGGGTGGATTGGAAGAGATGGAGCCGGCCATGGGGGTTTCATAGCGCCCTCACGGCTCTGCTGCCTTTGAATCCTCAGAAAGCGCCTTCGACTCGCGTTCTTTTTTCGGTGTAAACAGTGAGGGTCTACCAACGAGTTCACGGACCAGGTTAACTCTTCGATCGTGCTAGGCTGTCGCGGCGGCGCGCCCTTTGCGCCTAGGTGGAGAGATTGTGTCAAGAGCGTCCAACAAGGATTTTTCCGTGAGCTCCCGGTCGAGCGCCGCCGTATCGCTCAGACGATCGGGTTACCCAGTGCCGGGATTCCCCGCGCTTCTGGGCACCGATTTCTCGCAGATGTCGCGCGCGGACAAAATCGAGCTGCTCCAGGCAATCCTGCGGCATAAGATACACGGAATATCGTTTAGCCCCTACGTCGACGGGCAGTCTCCAGGGGCCGAGATCAGCGAGCGCCAGATCCGCGAACGGCTAAGCATCATTCAGCCCTACACACAC
>CALJYC010000338.1 GCA_937984275.1 uncultured bacterium
TTCCCGCGATCGAACCCGATGGGCGCAAGACGATTCCCGACGGCGCCGAGTTCATAGTTCTGCGTTTTACGGGCGCCCGGGGCCGGGCCGACCTCCGATGGGACCTCCGGCCCTCCGAGGGCGGTTGACGAAGGTTTGACAGCATCGATCCCCCCTCGCTCTGATGCTCTCGTTACGTAAGCCTTCGTAACAAATGGGGAAACGGGCCGTGGGGAGGTTCAGAATGATTGTGCGCCACAGGGGGTGGGCGGTTGCAGTTCTCGTTGCAGCGCTCGGTTTGGGTTGTCATGCCGCGGAGGACGACCCGGAGGGGCAAGCCAGTGAGCTTTCCGATCCGGTTCGCCGAGAGAACGCGATCTTCAATCTCAAGGAGATCTACACCGAAACGCTTGCGGCGAACGGCGGAGATCGAAACAGCGCCGAAGTGAAGGCCGTCGCCGATGTCATCGTCGGTCCGCTCACCACTGCGTACCTCGACTACCCGGAAGATCGAATCAACGGGCTCGCGATTTTGGATCTCTTGTACGAAGTCCAAGACCCGCGCAGCATGCCGGCATTGATCGAGGCGTTGAACTGGCGCACCGAGGTGTCGGAGGATCACGCGGTTCGCGCCGCCCAGACCATTCAGGCGATGGAGGTTCCGGCGGCCGAGCGAGCCACGGTGATTCAAGCCCTTGCGCGTTCATTGGAGCGCATCACGGACTCGCGCCCAGAGGACAACAAGATGCGCGTGTCGATGATTCGCGCCGTCGGGTCGCTCAAGGACAAGGGTGCGACTGACATTCTGACGAGCATCGCCACGAAGCAAGACGAGAAGCAGAACTTCCTCATCAACCGCTTGGCGGCGCAGCAACTCGGCGAGCTGAGGGATCCGGCAGCGATTCCCGCTCTGATCAAATGCTTGTTTCTGTTTGCGCCGAATCATCCGGAGCTGCGCATGAACGACGTGGCCGCGGAGGCGCTGATCCTCGTGGGTCGCCCCTCGCTCAAGCCGCTGCTCGGAGTGCTTGCGGGCAAGGATGCGACGGCCAATGCGATTGCGAAGCAATACATCGATGCCATCAAGGCCCGCCGGCCTGATCTGGCCAATCGCATGACGGTCCGACAGGTGACCGGCGGCGAAGCGAGCTTTGCGCTGGGCGCGCTTGGGTTTTCAGAAGCGTTGGAGCCGCTCCTTCAAGAGGCGGCTTCTTCGGACACGCCACGCAAGCTGAACGCAGCCATCGCCTTGGTGCGCGTCGACGTTCCCAAGGCACAGCAGGACCGCGTACGCTCGACCCTGAAGAAGGTCTACGGCGGGCTTCCCAAGGGCTACGAAGGCGTCGCGATGCGGGGGCAGTTACTCGCCGCGATCGCGCACATGTACGACGCAGAGATGATGCCGTTCATCTACGCGCAGATCGTGGACATGAAGGCCAACCCCGAGGTACGCCTGATCGCGGTGCAGAACTACGCGCTCCTCGCGAACAAGGCAGAAGCCGCGACCCTCGCGCAAGCGATTGCCAAGGAGAAGCCTTCCGAGGCCGGTGGCTACCGGGAGAAGTTCGAGGAGCGGAAGCCTCTGCTCGACCTCGCGAACGAGTGCGACACGAATGTCGATTGCTTGGTCTCCAAGGCTAGCAACGCGGACGCCAACGAAGCACGCAAGGGAGCCTACATGCTGGGGCGCTACGCCAAAGGCCAGGACAAGGCTATCGACGCATTGGTGGGCCAGCTCGGCAGCGAGGACCTCGGTGTTCGTCTGTCCGCACTCATGGCGCTCGATCAAATCGCGATCGAGGGGAGCTCAGGCGCGGTCGCCAAGGTGGACGAGCTTCGGACCCGCGAAGAAGGTCAGTCGGTCTGGACCCGGTTCCGCGGCGAAGCGCTGCCGATTCAGGCGCGACTTCGCAGCCGTGCCGGTGACGCTGGCTAAGACGGCGGCGGATCAGCCGTGGTGCGTATCGCCATCGTCGTGTTCGGTGCTGCGGCGTTCGTCGGTTGCACGGGTGAGTCCCGCGAGCCTCAGGTCGACGAGCGGGACGTCCCCCTGGTAGCCGACGTCGTCGCCCGGGTAGGAGGCCATTCGATCGGTGCGTCCGAGGTCGAAGGCCGCATGGTAGCCGACGAGGTTGGCGCGGAAGCCGCGCTCGAGTATCTGATCGACGAAGCACTCTTGACTCAAGAAGCCGAGCGCTTCGGATTCGCCGAAGATCGAGACGGCGAACGCAGCATCGAGCGCCTGATGGTGCGCACGATGCTACGCGACCTCGAGAGGGAGAACACGCCCGAGTCGATCTCGGAGGACGAAGTCGGCGAGGCCTATGCGCTGCACGCGAAGAAGTTCCGGGTCCCGGAGCGTCGCCGCTCATGGCACATTCTGGTCGAGGAGCAGAGCGAAGCGGGGGAGGCGCTCGCCGAGTCGATCTTGCGCGAGGTGCGGCAAGCCGACGACCCCAGGACGGTCTATGATCGCTACTCGGACGGCGGACCGGAGGGCTTGAAGCTCGCCGTGAAAAGCGAAGATCTTCCGGCGATCACCAAGCAGGCGAAATTTGCGAAAGCCTATAAAACCGCACTCTTCGCGGCGGAATCTGAGGGACCTCTCAACAACGCCGTGAAGACTTCATACGGGTGGCACGCCATCGTCGTGGCCGAAATTCTGCCAGCAGATATGCGTTCGCTCGATGACGCCGAAGAGGAGATCCGGGAGCTCCTGAGCGAGAGGAAGCGATTCGCGGAGCTCGTCACGATCGTGCAAAGCCTCGAAGCGCAAGGGCTGGTTCAGTACGACGATCAAGGCGTTGAACGGCTGCTCTCGATGCCTGGGCTGCCCGAACACGCCGAATGAGCGGGCTGCCGCAGAATTGGTGACCCGCAAGCGCCTTCGCTAGCATGAGGCTCGATGGGGGACCGAACAGGGGAGCAGCTGGGAGCCTACACCGTGGTCGCCCACGTTGCCGATGGATCCATGGGGTCGGTGCACGAAGCACGTCATCGCGAGACGGGCCAAAGGGTGGCGATCAAGGTGCTTCACCCTGAGGTTGCGCGCGACGCCGTCGCAGTTCAGCGCTTTCGGCGGGAGTACGAAACCGCCAAGTCACTGCACCACGCCCATATCATCGATGCGCGTGAGTTCGGCGAGACGCCGAGCGGCACTCAGTTCATGACGATGGAGCTCGTCGAAGGCGAGGGGCTCAGCTCGGTCCTGGCACGCGAAGGAGCCATGCGACCAGCGCGCGTGGTCTGCATCGCGTG
>CALJYC010000339.1 GCA_937984275.1 uncultured bacterium
TGGCCCCGGCTACAGCCCAGGCCTAGAGTCAGCGTCAATACGGCAAGGAAGCATCGCATCCCCCTGGTTCTAGCAACCGAACGCCTCCCCGCAAAAAGCCTCGGCAGGGCCGCGGCTTGACGGAGGGGCGGGCTCTGACTAGCTTCCGGCGTCTTTTGGGTGGGCCCGACCCACCGCTTACGAGGAATCCATGGTCAAGGTTCGACTATCACGCGCTGGCGCAAAAAAGCGTCCCTACTACCACATCGTCGTCACCGATAAGGAAAAGCCCCGCGACGGGCGCTTTATCGAGCAGATCGGCACTTACGATCCCAGCCGCCCCATCGAGGAGGCACGGGTCGACTTGCCACGTCTCGACTACTGGGTCGGCGTCGGCGCCCAGGTCAGCGATCGCGTCCGCGACGTGGTCAAAGAACACAAAAAGGCTGCCGCGGCCGCGGCTCCGGCTTCCTAAGCGAGCATCGGAATGGCCGGAGACAAGCTTCAGGACCTTATCGCGTACATCGCGAGCTCACTGGTCGACGACCCCGACGCGGTCGAGGTGAACGTGGTCGAAGAAGACCGCGCCGTCGTCTTGGAGCTCACCGTGGCCCCCGACGACCTCGGCAAAGTCATCGGCAAAGAAGGCCGCACCGCCCGCGCCATGCGCACCTTGCTCGCCGCGACCTCGGCCCGGCTCCGCAAGCGGGCCATTCTCGACATCCTCGAATAGCCACCGCCTGTGACCGAAGGCACCGAATCGGTTTCCTGGATCGAGCTCGGAGTCGTCGCGAGACCGCACGGCGTAACTGGCGAGATTCGTGTACACGTCTTCAACTCGGAGTCGACGCTGCTGAGAGAGCTCGACGAGATCTTTCTCATTGGCGAGGAGGGTGAGGAGCCCGCGCTGGTAGAGGTCGTGTCCACACGGCAAGGGTCGAAAGCGTTGCTCATGCGCTTGGCCGGCGTGAGCTCGCTCCAAGATGCCGAATCGCTGCGCGGTTACGCGCTTTGCGTGCCGCGGGAAGCCTTGCCGGACCTCGAAGAGGGTGAGTACTACCACGCGGATTTAATCGGGCTCGAAGCGTTCGAGGCATCCGAATCGATCGGCCGGGTCGTCGAGGTCATCGATTACCCGAGCTCCGAATGCTTGAAGATCCAACGCCCCGATGGTTTCCTCGAAGTCCCCATGCTTCCGCAATGGCTCGACCGGGTCGACATCGAAGGCGGCAAGGTGCACCTCAAGGACCTCGATGACATTCCCCTGCAGAAGCGTCGCTGATGCGATTTGAGATCGTCACGCTCTTTCCAGAGCTGTTCGACGCGCTACGCACAGGTCTCCTGGGCAAGGCGCAGGACGCCGGCACGATCGACGTAGAGGCGGTGACGCCGCGTGAGTTCACGACCGACCGACATCGAACGGTCGACGATTCCCCGTACGGCGGCGGCAGCGGGATGGTGTTGATGCCCGGCCCGTTTGCTGAGGCGCTTGATCACCTCGACGAGGCACGGGGAGGGAATCCCACCCGCCGCGTTTTGCTTACGCCACAAGGCGCGCGCTTCTCGCAGGCTCACGCACGGCGCTTCTCCGAGCTCGAGAGCCTGACGCTGGTCTGCGGCCGCTACGAAGGCTTCGACGAGCGCATTCGCGGGCTCGTCGACGAGGAGGTTTCGTTGGGCGACTTCGTTTTGCTCGGTGGGGAAGCGGCGGCGCTGGCGGTGATCGAAGCAACCGCGAGGTTGCTGCCGGGCGTGCTTGGCAACGAACAATCGGCCACCGATGAATCGCATGCCGAGGGTTTGCTGGAGTATCCGCAGTACACGCGGCCGGAAGAGTTTCGGGGTGAGAAGGTCCCCGATGTGCTGCGTTCCGGGAATCACGCGGCGATTGCACGATGGCGCCGAAAGGAGTCGCTGCGGCGGACGCTGGAGCGGCGCCCGGATCTATTGGAGGCAGCGGAGCTCTCGAAGGAGGATCGGGAGTTGCTGGAGGAGATCCGGGCGGAGCCGTAAGGCGGAGCCGGACTAGGTCGCGGACACCGACACTGACACTAGCGCTGGCCCTGGCGCTGACACCAGCACTGGCGCTGCCACTGGCACTGGCACTGACGCAGGTACCGACACTGACGCTGACTCGTGGCAGACTGCGTAGATGACCGGGGCACCCCCATGAACCCAATCAACCTCACACTGCGCTTCTTCCTCGAGGTGATCGCCTTGGGCGCAATCGGCTGGTGGGGTTGGGAGCAGACGAGCTCCTGGTGGCGAGCTCCTTTGGCGATTGCCCTCGTTCTACTCACCGCGATGCTGTGGGGCACCTTCGCCGTTCCCGATGATCCAAGCCGAGGCGGCAACGGCCTCGTGCAGGTTCCGGGTATCGCGCGACTCGTACTAGAGCTTCTCGTCTTCTGCAGCGCCGCCTATGCGCTGAGCACGCTCGGCAGGCCTACGCTTTCGATCGTCTTCCTCAGCATCGTGGTGTTTCACTACGTGTGGGGGTACGAAAGAGTAGCCTGGCTGATCAAGCAGTGAGAAGGAGCAAGACCATGGGACCGGCCGCGCGGCCACCCGTTTTCCCTGCGTTCTTGGCGCAACTGGACGCGAAGGCACCTGTCCCCTTTTTCGCGTTTGGGGCTGTGGTAAGGGGCGGGGGTGTCTTCGGTCTATTGTGCATTGGTCCATCACCCCGTCGTCGATCGGCAGGGGGAGGAAGTCACGACCTCGGTGACCAATCTCGATGTTCATGACATTGCTCGGAGTGCACGCACCTATGGATTGCGCGGGTACTTCGTCGTCAGTCCCATCGAGGCGCAGCACCCTGTGGTGCAGCGGATTGTCGATCATTGGTGCTCGGGGGCCGGGAAACATCGCTTTCCGGAGCGGGGGGAAGCGATTGCGCTGGTTCGGCTCTGCTCGTCCATCGACCATGCGATCGCCGAGATCGAGGCAACCGAAGGGAAAACCCCGCGATTGGTGGTCACCTCGGCGAAGTCAGGACGTAACCGCATCTCGTATGCAGAGGAAGCGGAGCGCCTTCGGAGCGAGTCCCGGCCGACCCTGTTGCTCTTCGGCACCGGGCATGGCCTCGCCGACCGTGTTTTGCAGCGTGCGGATGCATTTCTGGAACCGATTCAGGGGCCGACCGACTTCAATCATCTCTCGGTCCGGGCTGCCGTCGCCATCACGCTGGATCGGCTTTTCGCAGTGAAATCCTCCGCTAACAACCCGATTTGACCCCGTTTTGACCCCGTGCTAACTCCGGGCTCCGTTTCGTAAGAGGCTTAGTGATGAGTGGAACCGTTCCTGAAATCGATGCGATTGAGAAGTCGCAACTGCGTGACCGCACCCCGTTCCGCGTGGGCGACACGATCAACGTCCACTTCCGAATTCGGGAGGG
>CALJYC010000340.1 GCA_937984275.1 uncultured bacterium
GACTTGAGCTCACGGCCGAGCTCGTCGTCCTTGACGATGAAGAACTGGACCAGGATGTATTTCTCCGCCTTGCTGATCCCCTCGAAAATGCTGTCGAAGGTCGCGTGGCCGTCTATCAAGAGCTCGATCTCGTTGCCCCGGAGATACGGGATCTTGGCGAGGTTCTCGCTGGTCCTGCTGTGGGACGCTTCTTCGGAGCGCGTGGACCGTAGATGGCGCGTCTTCTCGTCGGCCAGCTCCGCGAATCGTCGGATCTCTTGATCGCCCTCTTGCCTCGCCGTCACATAGCCCTCGAACTTACTGCGTCCAAGAACCCAGTACGCGGGCACCGCGAGATACGGAAACGCGTTGAGCGACACCGCCCAGGCCACGGCTCCCTGCGCGGTCCGCGTGCTCATCACCGCGTCGATTGACGAGATGAAACCGACGACGTGGAAGCCAATGACCAACCAAATCACGATCTTTCTCCTTCTCTTCCTTACCACGCCGCACCGGGCCGATTGGTGACGAGGGTCATTCCCTACGCGGCCTGGGCCTCTTTCGCCGCACCGCGTGCAGCGCGGCAGAGCGACGCCGTCGAGGAGCCGGCGAAGATCATGTGAATACCCACGATCGTGCCGACGGCCCACATCCCTGACACGGGGAACTGCCGCCAGATCATGACCCCGAGGACCAACGCGGCGATGCCGCTGAAGAGCGTCCAGCCCCAACCTTTGATCGGTCGGAGTCGAAACGCGTAAATGATTTCAAAGACACCCTCGACGAAGAGGTACGCCGCCAAGACCAGGGTCAGCGTAGCCAGCCCCATGCCGGGTCGGGCGACCAGGTAGCCTCCCGCGACCAGGGTCAGAACGCCGAGGACGAACATCAGCAAACCACGCCCAAACGAACCCATCTTGAACGCGAGGAACAGCCTCGAGCCGCCCGACACGATCAGCAGCACCCCGACGGCGATCGTCACCGAGAGACCCGCAACCAGGGGCGAAAAGACGGCCAGCACCCCTGCGATGACGATGCCGATCCCCAGCGCCATCCCGAGCCCAGCGTGGCGCTTGATCGTGCTGAGCATTTCCTGGTCCACTTCTTCGATTTCGTTCGTCATGGCTTGCCTCCGGGTCAGCATCTAAGCTCCCGGAGAGCCAGAATGCAAGGCCAATGAGGTGCGTCCGCATTCACAATTTCCCCCAATTTCTGCCGAATTTGCATAGCGTGAACCCTTCGTCCGGCCCTAGCTCGCCTCGCGCGAGCAGGAACAAACCACGTCCGAATGAGCGCATCTCGAGGGCGACGAGGTTAGAGTCGAAGTCATTCCCCAAAGGAGGTCACCCTCATGGCAAGCCTGTCAGCCATCCTCAGAGACAACCGGTACGCTCCCGCCGATATCCCGGAGCTGGAGAGCAAGCTCTTTTTCGAGGGAGACCGGTCGCGGCGGTACCTGGTTCGCTTCACCGTCTTGCTTTTCCTCTCCACCGTCATCGCGGCGAACGGGGTAATCGAAGACTCGACCGCTACGGTCATCGGAGCGATGATCATCGCCCCGCTGATGACCCCGATTCTGGCCACGACGGCAGCGCTGGTCATGGGAAGCGGGCCGCGTGCGTGGCGCTCTGTCCTGCTGGTCGCGGCGGGCGTGCTGGGTGTGATCGCAGTGGCCGCCGCGCTGGGCGTGATCGCGGTTCACGTCGTCGACTTCAAGACCAACTCCCAGATCACAGGCCGGGTGACTCCGCGCGCGCTCGATCTGCTGGTAGCACTCGCTGCAGGGACGGCGGGCGCGTTCGCGACGAGTCGCGATGACATCGCCGATTCGATTCCGGGCGTCGCGATCTCGATTGCGCTTGTACCGCCGCTATGCGTCGTCGGCATTTCGCTTTCGGGGGGGCAGTGGACGGATGCCTGGGGCGCGCTCTTGCTGTTCCTGACGAATTTCCTATCCATCCTCTTGGCAGGTGGTGCCGTTTTCGCGCTGCTTGGGCTGGGGGCGGCCGCGACCGAAGGGGAGAGTCATCTCAACAAGCGGCGGGCTTACCGAATCATCGCGCTGGGCGTTCTTCTCGTTGCGATTCCGCTGTCGATGGCAAGCGTGAGAGTATTTCGTGACAGCATCGCGCAGACGAAGATCACGAACATCACGAGCCAATGGGTAGGTCAGTACGGGACGGACATCGTCGTACGATCCGTCCTGGTCTCCGGCGGCACGGTCAAGATTCTCATCGCAGGACCCGAGCAGCCGCCGACGATCGATGACCTCGGCGCCCAGATCAGGTCCGAGGTCGAACAGGTTGCAAACGTAGACCTCCGGTACGTTCCGTCCCAGGACTACCAATATCCCGGAGCACAACGGCGATAGCGTGGGGTTCCTGAGAAAGCAGCGTGGCGTTCCGTTCGTCCGTCGGGCGCCCACCGAGGGCGGTGACGACGTGCCAATCCACGTAGCGAAAATGACAGTGCCTCACGTGCTGTGGTGGCATTCGCACGTTCAACCGATCATCGATCGCGATCCCAGCCGGGCCGACAACGGCTGGAACTGGTTACTCTACGTCCCCTTCGCCGAGGTCGCCGGGCGGGTGCTGACGCGAAAGCCCGCCGGCTACACCATCGGGATCTCCGACCGA
>CALJYC010000341.1 GCA_937984275.1 uncultured bacterium
CAGTGCCAGTGCCAGTGGCAGTGCCAGCGGCAGTGCCAGCGGCAGTGCCAGTGCCAGTGCCAGTGCCAGTGCCAGTGCCAGTGCCAGTGCCAGTGCCAGTGCCAGTGCCAGTGCCAGTGCCGGCGGGTCGACGGCGCATGATGAATTGGGGCACACTCCGGGCGTGTCCGAGACTGTGCCTCTCTCCCTGCCCAGTCGACTCGACGTAGTCGAACACGTCCGATCTCTCGGCCGTCAGGTGGTTGCGGTGATGCCGATTCACTACCCTCGAGCACTCTTGCGCGCGCATCGGCTCCACCCCATCGAGGTCTGGGGTCCTCCGCATGTCGAGCGTCACGAGGGCAGCCGTCACTTTCAGGTGTACACCTGTGACATCGTCGTGAAAGCGATGTCGTTCCTTCGCTCTGGCGGCCTCGACGTCGCGCGAGCGATTCTCGTTCCGCACACCTGTGACGCCTTGCAGGGCATGGGCTCCGTGCTTGGCGATTTCCTTCGTCCGGACCAACGAGTGCTCACCCTCTACTTGCCGAGAGGCAGGCGCACGTCCGACCATGACTTCCTCCGGCGGGAGCTCGGGAGGCTTTCGCAAACGCTCGTCGATCTCAACGGCCATCACCCGAGCGATCGGGATTGGGCCGAGGCGTTCGAGGCCGAAGATGCAGCGGACGCCGCGCTGGCCGACCTGTATCGACGTAGGGCGAAGATCGCCGTTTCGGATCGCGACTTCTACGCGATCGTCCGATCTCGGGAGTACCTCACCGCCGAGCAGTTCTGTGAGCAAGCCGGAGCGCTTCCCGAAGGCGACGCACCGCACCTCGGGGTCGGCCTCATGATCTCCGGCATCGTGGCGGAGCCGCTCGAGCTCTTTGATCAGATCGAGGCGATGGGAGCGTACGTCGCAGGTGATGACCTGGCGTGCGGCTTTCGACGCGTCTATTCGTTGTCGGCCGAAAACGATCCCTTCGAACGAAGCGCGAATCGACTGCTCACCTCTCCCGCCGATCCGACGTGCGGCACACCGATTCAAGTGCGCGTCGACACCCTTCAAACACGCATGCGGGCCATGGGCGCTCGCGGGCTTCTCATTTACGACCCCAAGTTCTGCGAGCCCGAGCTGTTCGACGTGCCGCTTCTCCGCAAGCACCTGAATGAAGCAGGCTTCCCGGTGCTCCATGTCGAGTTCGAGATGGGCGACACCCTCCCGCATCAAACGCTGTCACGCATCGAAGCCTTCGTGGAGACCCTGTCATGACCACCTCCGACGCCTTGCCGCACTACGTGGATTCGAACCGCCTCGAGCACTTCGTCAACTACGAGGTCGTTGGCAAAACGGCGCTTCGTGTGCAGCGATGGCGCGACCAGTGGAAGATCGCCAGAAGGCAGCCGCGTCCCAATAGCCCACTCAATCCGCCGCTTCGCTGCGTCGCGCACATGAAAGAGATCATGAGCCGCCACTACCTCGAAGGGCGTTACGCTTCGGGGGTTCGCAAGGTCGCATGGGTGACCAGCGGCGCACCGACAGAGCCGCTGCAGGCCCTGGGCTACTTCCTCGTGTATCCGGAGAATCATGCGGCCCTGTGCGGGGTGCGGCGCAAGGCTCAAAGCATCGCCGAAGAGGCGGAGCATGCCGGATGGTCGCGCGACATTTGCTCGTACGCGCGCACCGACATCGGCTCGATGATCTCCGGGCAGACACCCGCGGGGCGCCTACCGCGGCCGGACATGCTCGTGTGCTGCACCAACATCTGCCAAACGGTCCTCCATTGGTACCGCGTTCTGGCGGACTACTTCGGTTGCCCCCTCGTACTGATCGATACCCCCTTCCTCTATCAAGAGGCGCACGATCACGAGCTGGCCTACGTGAGGCGTCAGATCGAAGACATGATCTGCGTCGCCGAAGAGATTGCAGGCAAGCCGCTCGACCACAGGCGTTTCGAGGAGGTGATGACCAACGCGAAGCGGGGTGCGGAGCTGTGGCTCGACGTGCTGAACCGCTCGCAACACCGGCCCGCGCCGATGACCGCCTTCGATGGGTTCATTCACATGGGACCCATCGTCGACATGCGCGGCGAGGCGGTGACCGTCGCGTACTACGAACGCATGATTGCGGAGCTCGACGAGCGCATCGCGCGCGGAATTGGCGCCATCAAAGACGAGCGCTACCGGGTGCTCTGGGACAACCTCCCCATCTGGTTCAAAATCGGCGAATTCTCGACATGGCTCGCCGAGCGGGGCGTCAATGTCCTCGCATCGACGTACACGTACGCCTGGGGCGAGCTCGCCCCGATGATCGACCCCGACCACCCACTCGACTCGATGGCTCGCGTCTACCTTCATCCGGTCTTGAACCGGTCCGCGGGTCACAAGCTCGATGCGATGAAACGAATGGTGGATGAGTTCGAGATCGACGGCGTCATCCTTCACTCGGATCGCTCATGCAAGCCGTACTCTCTCGGGCAGATCGATCAGCGTGATCGACTCGTCAAGACGCTCGGCGTCCCCGCGCTCCTACTCGAAGCGGACCATAACGATCCTCGCGACTACTCCGACGAGCAGGGGAGCACCCGGCTGGAAGCATTCGTTGAAATGATGGAGGCCCGCGCATGAGTGGTGTCGCCGCCATCGGCATCGATGCCGGCTCCACTACCTGCAAGCTCGTCGCGGTCGATCGCGGTGGCGCGATCGTCAGCTCTCGTCTCGAGCAGACCGAGCCACGCGTCGAGGTCCAGGTGCAAAGGATGCTGGAGGCCACTCGCGCCGAGCTTGGCGTAGACGGTGAAGTGCCAGCAATCGCCACTGGATACGGTCGCAAGTTGATCAAGGACGCAACACGGAACCTGACCGAGATCACTTGCCATGCGAGGGGTGTCTTTCGCGATCTTGGGCGCGCGGGCACGCTGGTCGACATCGGCGGGCAGGACAGCAAAGTCATCCAGATCGGTGATGACGGGCGTCCGGTCGATTTCATGATGAACGACAAATGCGCCGCCGGGACCGGTCGGTTCCTGGAGTACACGGCCGCGCGACTCGGTGTCCCTGTAGAAGAGCTCGGCGGGCGAGCCCTCTCGACCAACCAGGAAGAAGCGATCAGCTCGACGTGCACCGTTTTTGCCGAGTCCGAGATCATTTCACTGATAGCCCGCGGCGCAGATCCAGACGCGATCCTTCGCGGCCTTCACCGGTCGCTCGTCGGCCGGGTCGTTTCCATGGTTCGAAACGTTGGCATCGTGGCTCCCCTCATGCTGTCAGGCGGTGTCGCGCGAAACGAGGCCGTCCGAAGAATGATTGCCGACGCCACGGCCGAAGACGTGATCCTTCCCCGCGATCCCCAACTGATGGGCGCGTACGGAGCAGCGCTCCTGGGTGGCACCGCCTAGCGGGAATGTCCGACCGTCGGCATCGCCTCCGCAGCCTGTTCGGGGGTGTCCGACGGCACCAGGTGCTCGGGTAGCTCGTCTCGGCGAAACACGTCGTCGAGGTTCTCCGCCCGCCGAACCACCGCCGCGCGGTTGCCCGTAACCAGTACCGCCGCCGGTCGCGGCATCGCATTGAAGTTGCTGGCCGACACCTCTTGATAGGCGCCGGCGTCGAGAAACGCCACGAGGTCGCCGATCTCGACATCGGGAAGACGAACCGCCCCAAGCAGACGATCGCCGTAACAGCTTCGGCCGACGACGTCCGCCTTCATCACGGGCGGAGCATTCAACCGGTTGGCGACGCAATAGTCGTGCAAGTGGTGCTCGAAGCGCCCGCCGGTCATCCAAAATTCGGACGTGTCGATCGTGACCAAATTCCAAGTGATCGGCGCGGTCATCTTCTTGGTTGCCTGCACGGTTGCGAGGTGCACCCCGGCGTTGCCGTGAATCGCGCGCCCTGGCTCCAGCTGAAGCGTCACCCCAGTGGGGTCGATCCCGTGCTTCGGGAGTGCCTCGAGAAGCGCCGTGGTAGTAGCAGCCCCGTATTGTTCGATGCTCGGGGCTGCAATGGCGTTGGGATGGCCTTCGATCAGCGTCAAGAGCTTGTCGATCACGCGATAGCGAACCTTCGCACCCAGGTACTTCAGCCCGAGGGACAGCCAATGAAGAGAGCCAAGCAAGAGCGGGTCGCTGTAGTGCGTCGCCGCGTTGTGGGGGTCTCTCGGAATCGCAAACCCGCCGCCGATGTTGATCTCTTGCGGCCGGAAACCGTCGAGAGCTTCACACACCCGCCCGATGTCCCTCGCATAGGCGTGCATCTGCGCTTCCCAGTAAAGGGTGGAGCGATGATGCCGTCCATGGTGCGCGTGGAAGCCCACGACCTCGACGTTCGGAATCTTCATCACCCGCTTGCCGGCCTCGATCACCTCGCCGATCGATAGCCCGCCTTTGTACAGCAGCGCGACGAGGTCGGTTGGGACCATCCCATCGGGCGAGAAATCGCTCTTCTTCACGAACTCCGAGATCGCCGGTCGTATGCGAAGCCGAACGTATGCGGTCTTTGACAGTGTCGGCGCAAGCTCTTCCAAGAGCTCGACGTCCCGAAGGCTGTCGATCGTAAGCCTCGCACCAACCTCGATGGTGCGGCGGATGTGCTCTTTGTCTTTCGGAACCCCGTTCGCCGAAATGAACCGCGGGTCGACGCCCGCACGAAGAGCGACGTCGAGCTCCCCCGCTGAGTAGATATCGGCGCCGCACCCTTCGTCTGCAAGCACCCTCTGAATCGCAAACACCCAGTTCGCTTTGGCGGCTGGCATCACCTTGACGGGGCCCGCTGTCCAGCCTTTCTCAAAGGCGTCCCGAAACCTTCGAACGTTGCGGCGGATCTGGTCCTCCGAGAACACGAAGAGCGGTGAGCCGAACCGCGCGATCAGGTCATGGCTCGCCATTCCTTCGATGAACAGAACCCCGTCCCGGTTGCTCACGCAGTCATCGATACGTGTCTCGTTCATGGTTTTCTCCTAAGCGGTTCACGGCCAGGATACTACTCAACCGTCTTCAACAGTCTGGGGTGAATAATTAGTTGTGGACTCCGGGCAGATTTTGTCCCTTCCTAGGGGCAGTGGACCCGACTGGATCAGCGCTCATCGACTTCACGGAAGTGGCCTACGACCTGGAGCGCGAACCAGACGAGTGGTTGCCCAAATTGCTCGAAGCAGGGGCGCCCGTGATCGATCATGGGCTTGGCGCCTTCGCGGTGACCTGCATGCGTCCGCCGCAAGGAGCGTCGCTCACCATCGATGGACTGCACGTGGCGTCGGGTCCGGCGGACTTGGCCGACCGGGTGATGCGCTTGCAAAAAGAGATGCCTCCCAGCCTCCTGTGGCTCCTGAGCCGGCCCACGATGCCCAAGACCCTGAGCGAAGCGGCGGAAGACAATCTCGACGCCCTACGGCTCATCATGTGCCACTTCGATTTCGCGAAGGATGGCTTGGGCATGTCTGCGTTCGATCCGAACGGGCGTGGCGTATATCTCATCGCGCCGCTTTCCAACGTGACCACCCTCTCCGAGAGCGCCCGCGAACGATGGCAAATGCTGGCTGCCCATTTCGGCGCGGGCTACCGCTTGAGGCGGGCGCTCCGGGACGGTGCACGTGAACCCGCCACGGATCTTCCGCATGGCGCCGAAGCGGTGATCGACCCGAGCAGCTTCCGGGTAACCGACGCGCAAGGCCAAGCGAAATCGCCAGATGCCCGCAATGCCCTGCGGGACGCCGCGTTGCAGGTCGACCGCGCTCGCGGGCGAATGCGCAAGAGCGATCCGGAACAGGCGTTGGAGCTTTGGAAGGCCCTCGTACGCGGCCGTTGGTCGACGGTAGATTGGTTCGATTCGGATGGTCGGCGTTTCGTGCTCGGCCTGCCGAACGCGCCGGACGTGACCGATCCTCGAGGCCTCACCGAGCGCGAAATGCAGGTCGTCGCCTACGTGGTGTGCGGACAAACGAATAAGCTCATTGGATACAACCTCGGTCTGTCCAAGGGGCGCGTATCGACGCTGCTCAGATCCGCGATGCGCAAGATGGGCGTCCAAACACGTGCTCAGCTCGTCAGCAAGCTCCACGATTTCGGCTCGCTGACCTAAACCTGAGCTTCGAGGCCAGCCGATGGCCGACTGCTCCAAGTCTGCGCCTTTCTTGCCCGTTTCGATCGACGCCCAGTACCACTGGCCCAGGTCGACATGTTGTTCAACAGGCGTTTCCTGAGGTCGATGCTCGTATTGGGCCTTGGTGTGTTGTTGCTGAGTTGCTCCATCACGCGAGTGAAGTGGCGAATTAAGACGGACAAGGGCATGGCCGCGGGCAAGTCGGCTTACCTCGGCGCCCCGATCGCAGTAGCCAAGCCAGAGCGCCCACCCAATATCATCGTTCTGCTCGCCGATGATCTGGGCAAGTACGAAGTGTCCGCGTACGGCGCGGACCACATTGCGACGCCCAACATCGATCAGATCGGCGCCGACGGCGTCGTCTTCCAAGAGGGCTACGTGACTTCGCCCACCTGCGCGCCTTCGCGCGCGGGGATCATGACGGGCCGGGTTCAGAACCGGTACGGGTTCGAGACGCAGGTCATGGAGCACTATCCGACCAACTGGGTCGAATACATTTCCGGCCGGTGGATCGTCGATACCGGAGAGTTCGTCGTGAAGGCCAAGCCATCGTTCCCCGCAGAGTGGCAGGCTCACAAGCAGGGCGTTCCACCCTCCGAGATCACGCTTGCCGACATCCTCAAGAAATACGGGTATGCGACTGGTCTGATCGGCAAGTGGCACCTCGGTGTCTCGCGCCAGCAGGTGCCCCTCGAGCGAGGGTTCGACTATCAGTTCGGTTTCAACGGGGCGTTCTCGCTCTACACACCCGAGCGCAACTGGGCTCACGTCATCAACCACGAGCACCAGTCGTTCAGCGCGCAGCACCAATGGAACATGGGCCGGCGCGAAGAAGCCGCGATCATCGAGAACGGTAAGGTGGTTCGCGAAGAGCAGTACCTGACATTCGCTTTCAGGGACCGCATGAAGAAGTACATTCGAGAGCACAAGGACGAGCCCTTCTTCCTCTACGCCGCGTTCAACGCACCTCACGTCCCGTTTCAGGCGCCGGTCGATTACTACTGCAGGTACGCCTACGTGGAGGACGACAACAAGCGCGTCTACTACTCGATGATCTCCGCCCTCGACGACGCGATCGGTGAAGTCCATCAGACGATCAAAGATGTTGGGATCGAAGAAGACACGCTCATCTTCTTGCTGAGCGACAATGGCGGGGCTTCGTACACACATGCAACCGACAACGGTCCACTCAAGGGTGGAAAGCTCACCCAGTTCGAGGGAGGCATCAACGTTCCCTTCATGATGAAGTGGAAGGGCAAGATCCCCGCCGGGACGCGCTACAACCATCCCGTGTCGTCGACAGACATCTTTGCCACCTCGGTAGCCGCCGTGGGCGGGGTGCTCCCGAGCGACCGTGAGTACGACGGTGTCGACTTGATCCCGTACATCACCGGGAACAACGACGGGCAGCCCCACGAGCGGTTGTTTTGGCGCGCTGATCACATCTGGGCGATCCGGGACGGAAAGTACAAGCTGATCTTGAGCACCCGCGACGGCTGGGCCGAGCTCCATGATCTCGAGGTCGACAAGTCCGAGCAGATCAACCTTCGCGAGCAGATGCCGGAGCTCTACGAAAAGCTCCGAGAAGAGCATCAGCAGTGGCAGAAGGAGAAGCTTCACAAGAAGCCGATGTGGCCTCGAATCATGGATAAGAGGTTCGTCCTCGATGGGCAGGAGTACCTCTTTCCGGCATAACCATGAAGAAGCTCTTCCTGATATCCTTGTTCTTGCTGGCTCCGATCACGGTCTTGGCGGCGCCGTCGAGCAGCGCGGCCCAGCAGCCGAAGATGGACATCAAGCTCTTCGGCGGAGCGAGCGGAACCACATTCGTGTCTATGCTCGAAACCGGGCGCGAGCGAGATACCTTCACCGGGTGGCAAATCGGGTTTGGCCCGCGGATTCGACGCAGAGCATGGTTCGCTGAGGTTCTCTTCTCTTTCAATCGCTGGTCGTTCGCGTTTACGGATCCAGAAGTTGGCAGCTTCTCGGGGCGGGTAAACTCTTTCGAGCTCCCGATCAACGCTGGGTACATTCCGTATAAGAATTCTTACTTCAAGCTGTTCATCTATGCCGGATACGTGAATCACTTCAACACGAAGATCATCGCCGAGGTCGCCGGCGGACCCACGCTCAAGCTCAGGCCCAAAGAAGTGGACTTCGCGATCTATCAGGCCATCGCCCGTTTCGGAGCCAACTTCGACCTCGCGATGTTCAACGTGGACTTCAACTATTCCATTAGCCTCAACAGCGCGACGAAGACCTCGTTTAGGACCGGCTACCACCAGATTCAGCTCAACTTGGCATACCTGTTCTAGCGTCGCCCGCTGATGCGCTAGGATTCCAGCATGGACCGGGGAAGCCTCCTCAAAATTGCGCTCGCCGCGATAGTCGCCAGCGTGGTCGCCTGGGTCTACGTTAGCGGGGCCTATGAGGAATTCGACCCCGCCACGATGCGCGTCTGGTTTCAGGATGCCGGGGCCTGGGGCGGCGTGCTGTTCATCCTCGCGTATTCGCTTCTGCAACCGTTTGGATTGAATGGGCTGGTCTTTCTTCTCAGCGCTCCACTGATTTGGAGCCCGACGGAAGCTTTCCTGCTGAACTGGGCCGGCACGGTTGGCACGGGGCTCTTTTCGTTCTACGGCGCCCGCTTCGTCGCGCGCGACTGGATTCAGACACGATTGCCCCAACGGATACGTCGTTTCGACGACCGGCTACACACACACGGCTTCCGCACCGTGTTTCTATTGCGCCTCATTTTCTACACGGCACCGACCGTTCAATGGGGGCTCGGTGTCTCGCGGGTCTCGTTTACACCCTTTCTCGTCGGCACCGTGCTCGGGGTCGCCCCGTTCACGCTAATGACGACCCTGATCGGTGTCCGTGTCGCTGCATGGATCGAAGAGCATCCGGTCGCGTCCTGGCCGTGGGACCAACTCTGGCCCGTTCTCATCGTCGCCGCGGTTGCCATCACCGCGACCGGCGTACTCATTCTCCGGAGATGGAGAGCTACAGCCGTCGATTGAGCTCGAGCACTCGTGCCTCGAGAGCCACGCAGTACTTCTCGAACCCGCGTTTTAGGCGCTTCCGGAAGAGAAGGTACACAAGGGGGCCGAGGGGGCCGTGGAACGACTCATAGTTCTCGAAATCAGTGCCACCGCCCGGAGAAGGCTCGCATTTCTGCCACCGGAAGCTCTTGATCCCGGGCCGCCCCCGAGTGCGCGAAGTCCCCATGCAGAAGTGATACCGCTCCCGATCCAACGCCAGCACGACCTCTCGCTCCCCCTCGAGCAACTGCGTGTCGGTCATCCAACAATCGAGGTCGAACTCTTTGCCCACCGCCATTTCATCGGTGCGTGCGGTCGTCCGTGGCGTGAACGGGTTCCATTCCGGGTAGCGGTCGACATCGAGAATCACGTCGAAGACGGCTTCGGGCGGGGCGGCGATGTGCCGGGTGACTCGGATCCGTTTCATGCAGGCGTCGTCCTAGCACGGACGCCAGCACTGACCGCTTTCCCGCGGGGCCCTGAAGCGGTAACCTCGCGCCGTGGAGAAGCTGCCGGCGCCCGATCTTCCTGGGTGGATCGCCAAGGAAGTTCCGTTCACCCGCTACTGCGTCGATGTGGGCGACGGCCTGCGGATGCATGTCATGGAGACTGGCCGGGGCAGACCCGTGCTGATGGTTCATGGCAACCCGACTTGGGGTTTTCTCTATCGCAAGGTCGCGATGTGTCTACAAGGGCAGGGCCTTCGCCTGATCATGCCCGACCTGATCGGCTTCGGCCTCAGTGACAAGCCTCGCGATTTCGCGGCGCACACAATACGCAATCACAGCAAGTGGCTTGGGTCGCTGATCGATCAACTCGACCTCCATGAGGTCACCTTGGTTTGCCAGGATTGGGGCGGAGCGATCGGCGTGCATCCATTCACGACCCGTCAAGATCGCCTCGGGGCCATGGTCGTTCTCAACACGGTCCTCGATGCGCCGCCCCCTGGATTCAAGCCGACCCCGTTCCACCGATTCTCCCACATGCCCGTGGTCAGCGACTTCGTGTTTCGGGTCTTGCCGCTGCCGCAAGCGGCTTTGCATCTTGCTCAGGGCGACAAGTCCAGCATCACGGGCAATGTCGCCCGCGCGTATCGCTACCCGTTCAGGCGAATGGCTGACCGCGTTGCCCCACTTGCGACGGCTCGCATGGCCGTCGATCGCGCGGGTCATCCCTCGATTCCGGCGCTCGATGAGGGCGCGGCGTTCGTCCGCAGCTTCGATGGCCCCAAAGCCATGGTCTGGGGTCGCCGTGATCCAGTCATCGCCCGCGCCCTGAAGCGTACCAAAGCTCTCCTGGGAGATCCGCCCGTCACCGAGACCCAAGCCGGCCATTTCCTGCAAGAGGAAGTGCCCGAAGAGATTGCGGCCGCCGTCCTGGACGTCAGCGTCAGGCTAGGCCGCGCTTCGACGCAAGCCGCGAAGAAGCAAGCGTAGCGACGCCTGAAACTGCTCTTCCTGCGCGGTCTGGGAAGGGATCGTGCCGCCCAGCCAGGTGACGAGACCGAAGTAGTGCGTGCTGAAGACCTGCTGCGCCGCTTCCATCGGCTCGATCGACGGGTCTAGCTCGCCTCGCCGCTGCGCATTCCTCACCCGGCCAGCCACTTGCTTCACCAGATCGAACGTCCAGGCCGCGGACTCCGCGCGCCGCACGCCGTCGGTGAACAAGAGCTCC
>CALJYC010000342.1 GCA_937984275.1 uncultured bacterium
CAGTGAATTTCCCGTGCACTGTCGAGTGCATCGCCAACCCTGTCGGAGGCCCGTTCATCAGCAATGCGCAGTGGCGGGGCACTCCGCTCAAGAACGTTCTCGAGCCAGTCCTTCCGGGCGAGCGCTCGGGTTACGTCGTGATGTTCCGAGCACTCGACGGGTACTACTCGAGCGTTTCGATTGAACGCTGTCTCAGCAACGACAGCTTTCTCGCCTACGAAATGAATGGTGTACCGTTGCCATCGGAGCACGGTTTTCCAGTGAGAGTCGTGCTCCCCGATCTCTACGGCATGAAGCAGCCGAAGTGGATCCACGCGATTGCGCTCCTCGAAGGTACAGAAACAACTGGCTACTCTGAGGAGTTCGGCTGGGCGTCCGAGATCTCGATCAAGACTACGACCCGCATCGATCCCCCCCCGCAACAGAGCGTGATCGACGGCGAGCCCGCGACCCTGCACGGCATCGCCTTCGCTGGCGCACGCGGCATCAAACGTGTCGAAATAAGCCTCGACGGTGGGATCAACTGGGAAGATTGCGAGTTGGTCGAAGGGGGAGAGCCGGGTGTTTGGGGGATCTGGACCTATGACTGGAACCTCCCCACCGCGGGTGAGCACCTCTTGATGGCCCGCTCGACCGACGGAACTGGGACGGTACAGACGTCGGTAGCCGACGGCGTGTGGCCCGGCGGGGCCACTGGCTACCACAGCGTGTCGGTGCAAGTGGATGACTGACCAGAGAGCGTAGCGCTCGCGAAGGCGATCGGGCTCAGTTGTCAGACTGTTGCCGCATCAACTCCGCTTGGTGGTGGCTTCGTAGCGATGTGAACAGCCCCGTGAGCTCGCCTTGCATGACCTGGTCGAGGTTGTGCAGCGTGAGTTGGATGCGGTGGTCGGTGATCCGGTTCTGCGGGTAGTTGTAGGTGCGAATCTTTTCCGAGCGTTCGCCCGAGCCAACCATACTGCGGCGCTCTGAGCTGATCGCGCTCGCTTGCGCTTCGCGCTCGATCTCGAGGAGCTTGGCCGACAAGATCTGCAACGCCTTAGCCTTGTTTTGGTGCTGTGAGCGCTGTTGCTCGGAGCGCACCATGATGCCGCTCGGGATGTGTTTGATCTGCACGGCGGACAGGGTTCGGTTCACGTGCTGGCCCCCGGGACCGCCTGCCGCAGTCGCGGAGATTTCGAGGTCCTTGGGGTCGATGTGGACTTCGTCGACATCGTCGACCTCAGGAAGCACCGCGACGGTGGCGGTGGATGTGTGGATGCGCCCTTGCGACTCGGTCGTGGGGACGCGCTGCACTCGGTGCACGCCACCTTCAAAGCGAAGCTGCGAGTACACGTTGTCGCCCGAGATCGCTGCGATTACTTCCTTGAGCCCGCCAGCAGAGGCTTCACTCAAAGACATGACCTCGACCTTCCAGCCCTGTGTTTCCGCGTATCGCGAATACATTCGGAAGAGATCGGCTGCAAACAAGGCTGCCTCCTCTCCTCCGGTGCCGCTGCGAATCTCGAGGATGGTGTCGCGCTCGTCGTTGGGATCCTTCGGTAGGAGTAACAGGTTGATCGATGCTTCGAGCTGGTCGCGCTCTACTTCGAGAGCCGGAATCTCATCAGCCGCAAGCTCGCGGAGATCCGGATCGGAAAGCGCTTCCTTGTGCCCTGCCAGGTCCTCTACGACCTGACCGTAGCGTCCATAAGCCTCCACCACTTGCTGCAACTCGGCGCGCTCCTTGGTCAGCCCCGTGTACCGCTTGGCGTCGGACACCACGTTGGGCTGGCAAAGCAGCTCTTCGATCTCTCGATAGCGAGCCGACAACGACTCGAGCTTGTCAGTGGGAAGCATGTCTAGGCGGCGCGCGAGGCGCTCAATGAACCATTCTCGCTCAATACTTCCCTGAAGCGAGCGAAACTCGCAAAGACAATCGGCTCCTCACCGTGGGGCTCATCCTCTTGAATTCGGTCGCGCCAAGCGGCGGCTTCCATGGCGGCGATGGCAATTTCAACTTGGTCGTTGTCCGGTTTCCGGGTCGTGATCTTCTGGAACAGAAAGCCCGGGTAGAGCACCACTCGCCGCCAACCGGTGGTGCAAAACCGCGCGCTGAGCCTCTGGAACTCGTAGGAAATCGCAGCGATGATCGGCAGAAGCCCAATGCGGATCACCAGCAACGCAACCTGCCCCAACCACCCTTCGACATCGGGCATGAGCAGCGGCGCAGCGAGCGATCCTAGAATGATCGAAACGACGATCACGACGACTAGAAACGTGGTCCCGCATCGTGGGTGGAGCGTGCTCTGGGCCTGCACGTTCTCGACGGTCAGGGGCAGCTTCTTCTCGTAGGCATGGATCGTCTTGTGCTCGGCTCCGTGGTACTGAAACAGACGCCGCACATCGGGGATTCGACTGATCGCGAACAGGTAGCCAACGAAGATCAGCAGCTTGAACCCACCGATTAGAACGTGGAACGCGGTGTCGGTGAGGCCCAAGTCCCACCCTGCGCCCTTCGCGGTCAGGCTAGCGAGAAATTGCGGCAGCGCGACGAAGAGCCCTAGGGCGAGCACGGTCGAAATGATCACGGCGAGCCGCCCCGAGCCTTCGTCTTGCGCAAGCTCTTCCTCGGTCATCTGCTGCTCGGCCGAGAACTGAAGCGCAGAGAAGCCCATCGTCATCGATTCGACCAACATCGCAACGCCACGGAAGCCGGGGAGCTTCCAGAGCTTCTTCGACCAGGTCGAGCGGTAGGGCCCTTCACGAAGTGCGATCGTGCCGTCGGGCCGCCGAACGGCCACGGTGAGACACGCTGGAGCGCGCATCATCACACCCTCGATGACCGCCTGCCCGCCGATGTACGGCTGGGCCATCGTGAACAATATGGCGCCCTTGCGGGGCACGGCGGCCTAGTTGTCGGCGGACGCGTCGGGCGTCGCCTCGGCCGTTTTGCTCTTGCCCGTCTTCGCGTACTTCTTGCGGAAGCGCTCGACGCGACCCGCGGTATCCACCAGCTTTTGCTTACCGGTGTAAAACGGGTGGCATTCCGAGCAGATGTCCACCTGATCGAGGCTCTTGGTCGAGCGTATCTGGTGCGATGCGCCGCAAGCGCAAGTCACGGTGATCGTGTTGTATTCAGGATGGATGTCGGGTTTCATTGCTGTCGTGCTCCGTCGCTGAGCGAGGCCGCCGTATGTAGCCTAGGAGACCCCCGTCGGCAAATCATCGGGCCGAGCGACCTTCGGCGCAAGGGCAGCCGCCCAATAGTCGCATAATATCATCCAATTAGCCGCCTCGTGTAGACTGCCTAGCGGTGAGCCTTTCCCCACATTACCGTGCGCGCCTGGCGATGAAATCGACGGGAACCGCACGCTTCGTCTGCGCTGCATCGATCGCGGCCGCGATGATCATCGTGGCCGGATGCGCGACCTCGAAACCACAACCCGAGCCGACGGTTGAGAAGAGGTCGCCGCCGCCAGCGCCGCCCTCTCAAGCCACGATCGCGCCAAAGCTGGTGGTGCTGATTGTCCTCGACCAGCTCGGCTCCTGGGTGCTCGACCAGCAGCTTCCACTGCTTCCAAGCGGCAGCGCCATTCGTCGCGCGTACGAAGACGGTGCATCTCACGTCGCGGAGTTTCCCTACGCGGCAACCCAAACGGCGCCAGGGCACGCTTCTCTCACGACCGGTGTGACGCCTGCCATGCATGGGATCGTGGCGAACGCGGTGTACGTTCCTGATCGCGGGGGGCGGAAGACGGTCGACGATGGGGAACACGCCGTGCTCGGCAACCCCGATCGCTACGTGAGCCCGACCCAACTTCGCGCCGAAACGGTCGCCGACGTGCTGCACCGTGAGAGCGACGGGAAAGCACGCATCGTAGGCGTGTCGATGAAGGCCCGCTCGGCAGCGCTGCCCGTTGGGCAGAAGGCCAACATCGCCATCTTCTACGATGCGGTGGCACACGCCATGACGACGTCGACGTACTACGCTCCTAAGCGCAGGCTTCCCGACTGGCTGCGCGACTTCAGAAAGGCCAACCCGGTGGGGCCGCTGCTCCAGACATGGAAACCCGCCGATCCGGATTGGCTCGAAAAACACCTCGGCCCAGACACATCGCCTGGGGAGATGTACCCGTCGTTCCCGCACGATCCGCGGGAAGCGCCCGACCCATGGTATGCGTTCGCCGGGACGCCGGAGTCGAGCGAGTACTTAATGGCGGCCGCCTATGCGGTGGTGAAGGCCGAAAAGATGGGCATCGATGATGTGCCGTACTTCCTGGTGTTGAGCGTGTCGGGCACGGACATCGTGGGGCACATTTGGGGTGCGCGTTCCTGGGAATACGCGGACAACCTGCGCCATATCGACCGGGCGCTCACTCACTTCGTGAAGCTCCTCGAGGCGCGTGGGCCGGTCGCGTTCGTGCTTACCGCCGACCACGGAGTGGCAGAGCTACCGGAACGCGCCCACGCGGAAGGCCGAGCGGGGGGCCGCGTAAGGGGGGAAACGCTGACGACGTCGGCTGAGCAAGCCGCCGACGCGGCGCTGGGCGATGGGGATTGGATCGCTGGCTACGTCCCGCCGCTTTTCACGTACACGGCCGCCGGCAAGGCGCGACACGAGGAGCTCACCAAGGCGCTTCGCAAAGCCATGCCGGACGTGGATGGCGTGAAGGCTGTCTACGATGCACGGGACGCTTTGGAGCTGCGCTCGAGCAACAAGCAGATCGAACGCCTCGTCGGAGCGAGCCTCCCGGACGACGCGCCCGGTGATCTCTCCCTCGTCACCGAACCTGGCTGGTTCGATGCGCTCTCCGAACAAGGCGGAACGAACCACGGGACGCCTTGGGACTATGACCGGCGGGTCCCCGTCCTGATGTGGGGCACCGCGGTCGAGCGCAGGACGAGCCAGGACGTGCACGATGTGTTGCGTGTCGCGACGACGCTTGCAGCCCTGCTGGATGTGCCCGCGCCCGCGAACGCTCCCAAGAGCCCATTACCCGGTGTCATGCAGCTGCCCGATTGAGTATGCTCCCCGCATGAAGCTCGCAATCGCGCTCGGAAAAGTCGCCGTGCTGGCCCTATGGGCCTGGTGCATTCTTTCGTTCCTCGCACCGACCACGGTGCCAGAGCCCGCGATCGGCAAGATGGTGTTCTTGGGTCTGCTGGCAGTGCACGTGGGTGAAGCGTTCGCGTTCGCCAAGGGCCTTGCGGCCGAAGACGGAGGGACGGTGGGCGGTCACGTCGGCAAGCTCCTGATTTTCGGCTACTTCCACGTCATGGGCGTCCGGTACGGCTGAGGTTTGCGGCGCAGACACGATGGGCAATAACTGAGCGATGGGTCAGAAGCGAATTCACCTCGTCGTCCGCGGCCGCGTGCAGGGCGTCTACTTTCGGGCCACCGCGCAGCGCGAGGCCCGGCAGCATGGCCTGAGCGGCTGGGTGAAGAACCGCCCGGACGGTTCCGTGGAGATTGTCGCCGAGGGCGAAGAAGACGACGTGAAGGACTTCCTCAACTGGTCGTACGCCGGCCCCTCCACCGCACGCGTCGACGCCGTTGACGTGCGCTGGCGAAGTTACACCGGCGAATACACCGACTTCAGAATCACCCGCTGACTTGTGCTGACTTCAAACGGGGTTGGCGGAGCGCCCGCCGAGCGCCGTCGGCGCCGTTGAAGTCGGGGCCACGCTCTTAGGCCGGTAGATGATGCCCTCCGGCACGTCGGCGTAGTCGATCTTCGGGCTTCGGTAGGTGCCAACCAGACGATCCCAAAAGGTGAAGTACTGGCCCAGGTTGAAGTCACTGTACCAGTGATGGAGCGTGTGGTGATCGGTATAGTTGAGCCACGGCCACCGGAAGAAACTCACGCGATCGTGAAT
>CALJYC010000343.1 GCA_937984275.1 uncultured bacterium
GTATTGATCGAGTTCGGGCCGCTCGCGTTCGACAAGAGAGTCACGACGTTTTCCCGGCTCGATGTCGCGGAGCGCACCGTGCACTGGAACGAGTGGGCGCTCAGCGACAACTTGCTCCGGCGGCAAGTGAGTACTGCAACGCGTAAGTTCTTCAACCTGGTCTACTTCGACCACGAGGAGGTGTGGCCGTACATTGGCTACCCCGGGCCGTCGATGAAACGCACGCAGGGGGTCACGCCATGACCGGTGGGATCACCGATCTGTCGAAGCAGCCCTCGCCCGAAGCGATTACGACCGAGATCTGCGTCATCGGCTCGGGCTGCGGCGGTGCAACTGCAGCGCGCCTTCTGGCCGAGGCGGGCCATGAGGTCGTCGTGCTCGAGGAAGGGCGTGATCTCATCGGACCTGAGCGAACCCAACGCGATCGCGCGATGTACGATCAACTCTACATGGACCGAGCCGGACGAGCCTCTCACGACCTTTCGGTCGATATCTTGCAGGGCAGAGTTCTCGGCGGAGGAGGGGTGATCAATACCTGTGACGTCGTCCCGATCCCCGAGGGCGTGCTCCATCACTGGGCGACCAAGTACGGGCTCGAAGACTTCGCGCCCGAGCGGTTCAATCAATTCACCGACGATGCGCTCGGGGATCTCTCCGCGAGCCGCATTCCCGAGAGCCTGGTCAACACGGCGAACAACAAGCTTCGACAGGGCGCCGAGGGACTCGGGCTACGCGGCGAGGTGATGATGCACAACCGAGTGGGATGCCGCGGGCTCGGGACCTGCATGCTTGGCTGCCCGGTACACGCCAAGCGAAACCCGCGCATGGTGGCGCTTCCGAAAGCCATCGAGGCGGGCGCGCGCATCTACACGCGGGCACGCGCGGTGAAGATCGACAAAGCCAGCCAGGAGCTCAAAGAAATCACCGTTCACACGCTCGATCCGAGGGGCTACCACGAGCAGAGCGAGCTCAAAGTCCGAGCGAAGATCGTGATCGTCGCCGCCAACGCCATCGCATCGGCCCAACTGTTGCTGCGTTCCGGCGTGGGGAATGTCCACGTGGGCAAGAACCTCATGCTGCAGCCTCAGCTCGCCATCATCGGCATGTTTGATGAGCGGATCGCGGCCTTCGACGGTGTCCCGCAGTCGTACGCGGTCACCGAGTTCGAAGAGGAAGACAACGTCGAGTTCGGGCTCTGGGGCTATCGCATCGAGGGCATCATGGGTACACCAGGCATCGTATCTACAATGTTGCCTTTCTCGGGGGTCGCAGGAATGGAGAACATGACCCAGTACGACCGAATGGCGCCCTCGCTCCTGTTGGCTCCGGACGCGCCGTCAGGCCGCGTTGAAGTCGCGCGGGACGGCCGACTGACGATTCACTACGAGCAGCGCGACGACCATCGGGCGCGGCTTCGGCAAGCTGTCGAAATGGCGGCGAAGGCCTATCTCGAAGCCGGTGCACGGGAGGTCCTCGTGCCGACGAGGCCTCCCCTGGTCATCCGCTCGGCACGGGAGGCCAAGAAGAGCCAAGAGCTGACATTTGCGCCGGCGACCGCGCCAATGATCAGCGCCCACCAACAAGGAACGGTGAGGTTCGCGGCATCGGAACACGATGGCGGTGCCGACCCAAACGGCCAGGTCTACGGCACCCGTGACGTTTACGTGTTCGACTCGTCAGGCTATCCAACGAGCGCCGCAAGCCACACAATGACCCCCATCATCGCGTCATCCCGAATGCTAACGACCAAACTACTCACCCGAATTTAAAGGGGTCTGACCCCTTTTATTGTTCTTCGATTTGGACGGATTGGGTGGGGCACATCATGCAGGCGTCGCGGACTTTGTCTTCGAGGTCGGGGGGTACGTCGTAGGTTTGGATTAGGAGGCTGCCGTCTTCGGCAAAGGAGAAGACTTCGCGGGCCTCTTCTACGCAGACGCCGTAGTGGTTGCAGGTCGATGGGTTGTACATGATCTTCATACGTCGGCTCCCATCTAGGGTTTGCTCAGCAGCTCTCGTTCCTCGTGTTCCATATCGTCTCGGATGGCGCGGGACAGCTCCCGCACGCCGATCACCAATTTCGACCCGACTGCCGTTTCGTCTAGCTCGCGGATGACGCTGTCGAAGATGTCGCGCTGCACCTGGTGCTCCCGGCGCATGTCTTCCGCGATCTGGTCGAGGTTGCCCCCCTCCGCCAACGACGGAAGTTGGTATTCCTCGTAGTGCAAGTGCTCCAGGAGAACTTCGCCGAGGGCCTGGAGCTCGTCGCGCAGGGCCATCACTGACTTCGGGTCATCGTCCCCCACGCGTTCGCTCAACGCTTCAACGCGCGCGAGCAGCGCTGAGATTTGCGCGTGCTCGCTTCGAATGCGCACCCTGATTTCGTCCGGCGTTGCCGGGCTTCGTGTCTCGGAGCTGGTGTTCATCTATGCTGCGGCAAGCCGCTTGCGTCGCTCAGCCAGTGTGAGCGGCTTGCTCACCTCCTTGACGCCATCATACTCGTCTTGGGCCTGTTTGTGGTACCACTCCGGGTAGAAGTCTTTGCACCACTTGCGGAATTCGGCCACCGGCCCGTCACCGTCGCATAGCATCGGCTGGTGGAAGAACGCCTTGTGCTCCCAGATCGGCGCGTCTTCCTCGAGCTGCCGCGCGACCTCGTTGGTGAAGGCCTTGCCGACACCAGCCGTGATATCGGCCCCGCCCATCTTCTTGACGGTGAATGAGAAGCGCACGTCACAGTATTCGTCGTCGATCGGTGTGACCGAGGCCATGTTGGTGGTCTCGACAATGCCCCGGAAGCGGCTCAGCGAAAAGCCAAAACCGTGGACGTTGACCTCGAGCTCGCCTGTCACGTCGCCACGAGGCGTCTCCATCGCGGTGTCCGTGACCATGTGAATTTCCGGGTAGTTGAGCTCCACCGTGTGCGGCTGCGGCACGATGTTCATGCCGTGCACGTACCGGAAGTGGGCCTTGTCGACGACGTTCTCGCACATGTCCTGGTTGTGAGTGCGCATCTTCCAGCGCTGCCGCCAGTACGGGGTCCAGGCCTCGTTGTTCCACTCGGGAATTTCCGGGGTCTCCCACTCGGGCTCCTTCCCATCGATGTCGTGCCAAACCATGATGAGGCCGTTGACCTCGTGGACGGGCCAGGCCGTGATGTTGGCCTTGCGAGGAAGATGCTTGGCGTAGGGCACCTCGGTGCACTTGCCTTCGCCATTGAATTTCCAGGCGTGGAACGGACAGACGATCCCGTCACCATCGACCTTGCCGCCATGGCCCAGATGCGCGCCCATGTGCGGGCAGAACGCGTCGAGCACGTTGACCTCACCATCTTCGGTGCGGAACATGACGAGCTCGACCCCGAAGTACTTGAGCGGTTTGACTTCGCCTGGCTGAATCTCGTCCGCATAGGCCACCTGGAACCAGCCTCGGGGGTAGCGGGGAATCGGAAATCGCGGTCTCTTGCTCATGGCTGTTCTCCCATTTCTGTTGGTCGCTTTGGAGGCCGCCTGTACGGCGATTGATGGCCCCAGTCGCTGATTCGGTTGTACGTGGTTGGCTCCCACGTAGAGTCGTCTACGGTCCGTCCGCCCCAGCCAACTTCGCATTCGAAGCCCGAGGGCGTGACACAATAAAAAGTCACCATCTGGTCGTTCGGGTGACGGCCGAGCCCCTGTACGACGCGCACGTTGCTGGCGAACGCACGGTCGAGCGCGGCGCCGACGTCGTCGAGCGAGCCCATCTGCAGCATGAAGTGATGCAAGTGCTTGGGGAGGCCAGAACCAAGCGCCACCGTGTGGTGCCGCGGATTGACGTGCAGGAACGTGATGTCGACCTTGAAGTCGCCCGGCAGCGTGCACCGGATGTGGTCGCTGAGCCCGAAGCTCAAGACTTGCTCGAAGTACGATCGCGTCTTGGCGATGTTGTTGGCTCGTAGAGCGAGATGACCGACGCCTTGCTCACCCGTGACGAATCCCGCCGCCACCTTCTCGCGCCGGAAGGGCGTGTCGGCGCGCACCGGCCCGTAGAACAGCTCGACCGCGACGCCCCCGGGCTCGAAGGTCCGAACGAACCCTTCCACACCGCGGGCCTTAGCCTCGTTCGCGGAGGCCGGGTCGGCAGTGTATCCGGCCGCCCGGACATGCGTGGTGACCTCATGCAACAACTGCTCGCTGGGCACCTCGAAGCCGAGCGCGATCAGGTCATCGGCAGCTCCCTGCTTGAGTAGGATCCGCGCTGCCCGCTCGTCGGTGCGATAGGGGACTAGCCCTTCGCCGAGCGCTTCGCCTCTCTCTGCGCCAATCACCTTTGTCAGAAAGTGATCCCATGCATCGAGGTCCGACACCTCGAAAAGAAAGTAGCCCAAACTGTGAACGCCCGATCCCATCGTCATCTCAGAGGAAGAAGTCCGTCGTCTGCTCGCCCATCATGAGGCCGCCGTAGTTGCGCTGCGTCTTGAGGGGGTTGTTGGCGTGATGGGCGCGAGCGCCGTGAATGTCTTGGAAGAAGCGCTGAATGTCCTGATTGAGGAAGATTGCAGAGCCGCCGCTGGCCATGAAGAGGTCGTCCAGGGCTTTGACCATGCGATCGGTCGCTGCGCCTGCATTTGCGCGGTACGCGACTCGGTCCTCGATCTCGATGCGTTCCCCGGCTTCCGCCTTCGCCATCATCTCGTTCCAGTCGTTCCGAAGCAGCGCTCGAACTTCACGCATGGCGAGGGTCGCCCGCGCGCAGGTCTCGAGATTGAACGGATCATCGGAAGCCTTCTTCCCGTCGGCTCGGCCCGTGCGGCTCTTGTTGAGATCGACGTATGCCTCGAGCGCGCCTTGCAGCATCCCGATCGCCGGCGTCGCCACAGTCCGCGTAAAGAGCTGACCGAAGGGGACACGGTAGAGAGGGCCGGTGTTGACCTCGTTCCCAGGACTTTGAAGCCGGTATGCGTCCGACATCCTGTGCACGCGATGCTCCGGGACGAACACGTCGTCGACGACCACGGACTTGCTTCCCGTCCCCTTGAGCCCCGACACGAACCAGTCATCGACGAGCTCGTAGTCGGATCGCGGAACGAGCAAGGTGAACATGTCCGGCGGCTTGCCCTCTTCCTTCGGCGCGTATCCTCCGAGGAAGTTCCACTGGCAGTGGTCGCTGCCACTCGAGAAGCCCCACTTGCCGGTCAGGCGATACCCGCCGTCTGCGCGCGTTACCTTGCCGACCGGCATGTATGATGACGCGGTGAGCGTATCGAGACCGTTCTCGCTCTCCCAAACGTCTATCTGTGCTTGCTCGGGAAAGAGCGCGAGCTGCCAGTTGTGCACCGCCACGACACCGAGCACCCACGCGGTCGATGGACATGCCGATGCGACCTCGATCGCGGCGTCGAAGAACTCGATCGGGTTGCACTCGTACCCGCCCCAACGCTTCGGTTGCATCATTCGAAAAAAGCCGGCGTCCTTGAACTCCTGGATCGTTTCGTCCGGGACGACGCGGTCGGCGTCGCACTTCGCGTTGCGCTCGCGCAGGGTCGGCTTCGCGTCACACGCGAGCTTCACAAAATCCGGCTTGGTGGCGTTGCTCATGCGGATGCTCCCGGCTACTCGGCCGCGTCGGCCGCTTTGCTACGCGGGGTGTAGAACTGCGAGTACCAGCGGCGGAACTCACCGATGGGACCGTCCCCGTCACACAGCATCGGCCGGTCGAGGTAGATCTTGTTCTCCCAGATCTGCACATCCTGCAGGTAGCCATCGCGCATGTTGTTGATGAAGTGCTCGATGAGCTCATCGCTCATGCCCTCGGAGGCCTTCATCGACACGCCAAAGCGTAACATCAGGTTGTCATCATCGATGGGCGTGTGCGCGTTGATGATTACGCCGAGGCCCTTGCCATGCATTTTGGTGACTTGGTACGCGGGGCCGTAGTAGGTCGCGGTCGACGAAAACTCGTCCTTGCCGCCGTGCACCGGGTAGGCGACCGCCTTGATCTTCTGCTGTCCGACGTGGTCGGTATAGGTGTTGCTGAACGAACCGGGAACCGGGTGCGTGTTGTGCACCGGAATGAAGTGACCTGCGTCCGCGAGGTTTTCCGCGATGGCCAGCGGCGGGGTCTTGATTTGGAGCTTCGCGAACTTCCAGGGAAGGAACTTCTCGTCCTCCCACTCTTCGAGCGCCGGGATCTCCCAATCGGGCTCACCCTTCTCGCGGTCGTGCCAGACGAAAATCATTCCGTTGCGTTCGGCCACGGGCCAGCAGGCCACACCGGCTTTTGGCGGAATGCGCTTCGCGTACGGAATCTCGATGCACTTCCCGGCGCCGTCGAACTTCCATGCATGGAACGGACAGACGATCCCTTCACCTTCGATCTTGCCACCGTGCCCTAGGTGCGCGCCCATGTGTGGGCAGTACGCGTCGAGCACCTTCGCTTCGCCGGACTCGGTCCGGAACAGCACGAGCTCTTGATCGAAGCGCTTCAACGGCACGACTTGGCCGGGCTCGAGCTCTTCGGAGAACATGAGCAAGAACCAGCCCCTGGCAAAGCCTGCCCACGGGTTCGTCTTCGTGTCTGCGGTCATCGAAAGCTCCAATCGTCGTTTCGCGGTGGCCCGAACGCGGGCAACTAGAACGTGTTCCACTAGAACATGTTTCATTTTCGGCGTTATGGCAAGCACCTTCTTCGAGCCGTTTTGAAGTAGTTTCAGCGGGTTTTGGGCGCAAAACCCGCGTACTTCCGTCTCGTGGCGCAAATTTCGCACGTTAGGCCCAACGCTTTTTTCCCGGGAGCGCGACTAGGGTTTGACCGTCAGCGTCCTTCGCACGACCCTCCCGCGATGCGCATCCAAGCAATCGTCCTTTTCAGCTCCGCTCTCCTGCTCGCCGCCTGCGACAAAGGCGCACCGCCGCCGGCGTATCCCGAGGCTCCTGAGGCCAACGAGGCACAGCCCGAGTCTGCCGAGGTGTCCAACGACCCAACCTCGCCCCTGAACTTCAAGGGCAAGATCGCGAAGCGCTACGAAGACGCTGTGGAGTGGTGGCCTCCGACGTACAAGCCAGCACCTGACGAAGCTCCAAACGTCGTCGTGGTTCTTCTCGACGACACGGGCTTCGCGCAGCTCGGCAGTTTCGGCGGGCTGATCGAGACGCCGAACATCGACAGCCTCGCGGAGGATGGGCTTCGCTACAACAATTTCCACACGACCGCGCTGTGCTCGCCTTCGCGTGCCTCGATCATGGCCGGACGCAACCCACACTCGATCGGGCTTGGCTCACACTCGCTCACCGCAATGGGCTTCCCTGGCTACAACGCGATCATTCCGGATGACGCGAAGTCGGTCGCCAAGATCATGGAGATGAACGGCTACGTGAACTACGCGCTTGGCAAGTGGGATCACACGCCGCTCTACGAGGTCTCCCAGGCGGGACCGTTCAAGCGCTGGCCGAGCGGCGAGGGCTTCCAACACTACTATGGCTTCATGGCGGCGGATGCGGATCAGTACCGCACCGTGATGTTCGAGGACCATGCCCCGGTTGAGCCTTGGAAGGAGCAGGGCAAGGACTACCACAACTCGACGGACCTAGCGGACAAGGCAATCGATTACATCACGGGTCACATGTCGACTGCGCCCAAAGACCGTCCCTTCATGGTGTTCTTCGCACCGGGCGCAATGCACTCACCGCACCAGGCGCCCAAAGAGTACATTCGCAAGTACAAGGGCAAGTTCGATATGGGCTGGGACGAGGCCCGCAACCTGATTCTCGAGCGACAGAAGCTTCTCGGCGTCATCCCGCAAGATACCGAGCTCACCTCACGCCCTGAAGTGATTCCAGCGTGGGATTCGTTGAATGTCAAAGAAAAGAAGCTGTACGCTCGACAGATGGAGGTGTTCGCGGCGCAGCTCGAGCACCTCGATATGGAGATCGGCCGCATCATCGGGACACTGAAGCGAGTCGGCCAGCTCGAGAACACGATCATCATGATCACCTCCGACAACGGC
>CALJYC010000344.1 GCA_937984275.1 uncultured bacterium
GGGACTTTCAGGACGTCGGGGAGTTCCTCGACGAGCTCACCAAACTCAAGGACTGACATGTGGTCGGACTTCGAACGCGGGGTGATGGGACAGGCAGTCGAAGAGGCGAAGCGCGGCCGTCCGAGCCCGAACCCCCGTGTCGGAGCCGCCATCGTTCGCGAGGGTCAGGTCATCTCCGTCGGTCACCACGAGAGGGCCGGCGAGGCGCACGCGGAAGTCGATGCGATCCGAAAGGCCGAGGGCTCCGTCGAAGGCACGACACTCTACGTGACCTTGGAGCCGTGCAACCATCAGGGCCGGACCGGGCCGTGCACCGAGGCCATCCTCGACGCGGGCATCGCGCGAGTTGTGATCGGGTGCCGAGATCCGGCGCCGCACGTCGCGGGCGCCATCGACCGATTGAAAGCCGCGGGCCTCGAAGTCGAGGTCGGTCTGATGGAGCAAGAGTGCACTGCGCTCGTGGCCGACTTCGCCAAGCACGTGAGGACCGGTCTGCCGTTCGTCACGCTGAAAGCAGCCGTGACACTCGACGGAAAGATCGCCACCCGGACCGGCGACTCGAAGTGGATCACCGGGGAGGAAGCACGAGCGGAGACCCACCGGATGCGCGATGAAAGCGACGCGATTCTAGTAGGGGTGGGGACCGTTCTGGCCGACAACCCGAGACTCACCGTCCGCCACGTCGGGGGGCGGGACCCAGTCCGAGTGGTGCTGGACGCGAGCCTGCGCACACCGCCCACCGCGGCCGTCCTGGCCTCGGGCGCTGCGTCGGGGGCAGGAACGCTGATCTTCCACGCACACGACGCAGACGCCGCGCAGGCTGAGGCTCTGAGCCGCCCAGGCGTCGAGTTGATTCCCGTCTCCCGGCACGCCCGAGGCGTTGATGTGAACGAGGTCTTGAAGGTGTTGGGTGGTCGCGATGTAGTCCGGCTGCTGGTCGAAGGCGGCTCGCATGTGCATGGCTCGTTCTTGGATCTCGGTCTGGCCGACCGCGCCGCGATCTTCATCGCGCCTCGCATCGTAGGCGACGCCGAAGCCATTCCCTTTGCGGCCGGATCCGGTGTCGAATCGATCGAACGCGCGTGGCGCTTGGTCCGCACGCGCATTCAAAGCTTCGGGTCCGATTGGTTGATCTCTGGCGACTTCGAGAGGATGCGGTAGATGTTCACTGGATTGATAGGGCAGGTCGGGACGATCGACGATCTCGAGCGACGTGATGATGGGCTGTCGATTCGGATCTCGTGTGCGCTTCACTCATACGAGCTCGGCGAATCGATCGCTGTCAACGGAACGTGCCTCACGGTGAAATCGTTTACCGAGGGATACTTCGACGCGGACGCGTCACCCGAGACGCTAGACAAGACCAACCTTGGGGATCTGAAGGAAGGGGACCGGGTTCACCTCGAGCGGGCCCTTGCGCTCGGCGACCGCTTGGGCGGCCACTTGGTCACCGGCCACATCGACGGCGTCGGTGCGCTCGTCTCACGCGCTCCGGAGGGAGATTACGTCCGCGCGAGCTTCGAGGTCCCTCAGAGGCTCGCGCCATTCCTCGCCCCGAAAGGCTCGATCACGGTCAATGGCGTCAGCCTGACGGTAAACACCGTCGCAGGCACTCGGTTCGACGTCATGTTGGTGCCGTTTACCCTCGACGAGACGACGTTCGGGGACATGGCGAACGGCGCCCGGGTTAACCTCGAGGTGGACATTCTCGCCAAGTACGTCGCCAGCTTGATGGGCAGGCCTGGCGTGGACGCCACCGAAGGCTGACGATCTGCAGCGGTCCGCTGGAATGGTGGACACTTTCGCGTCATGGTGGCGCCCATATGACGAGCGCGATCGAGCGGGTCGTCGCGGCGCTGGATGACATCCGTAACGGAAAAATGGTCATCCTGGTCGACGACGAGGACCGCGAAAACGAAGGCGACGTGTGCATGGCCGCCGAAATGGCGACGCCCGAGACCATCAACTTCATGGCAAGGCATGCGCGCGGACTGATTTGTCTGAGCCTGACCGAGGACCGCATCCGTCAGCTCGACCTGCCGATGATGGTCGACGACAACCGCTCGTCGCGCTCTACGGCGTTCACGATTTCGATTGAGGCCCGCAAAGGCGTCACGACCGGCATCAGCGCAGGTGACCGAGCGCAGACGATCCTCACTGCCGTCGCCGATGACGCGGGCCCCACCGACTTGGTGAGTCCCGGTCACGTGTTCCCACTCAAGGCGGTGCCAGGCGGCGTGTTGCAGCGCACCGGGCACACCGAGGGCTCCGCCGATCTCTCACGGCTCGCAGGCTTGAAACCCGCGAGCGTCATCTGCGAGATCATGAAAGACGACGGCAACATGGCGCGGTACCCGGACCTCGTCGCGTTCGCCGAGGAGCACGGGCTACGGCTGCTCACGATCGCCGACCTGATTCAATACAGGCTGGCACGCGAGCGTCTGGTCACGCGGATTCGGCAGACGCCGGTCGAGATGCCGACGGGTCGCACGTGGACCGCGTCGGTGTACCGGGTTCAAGTGGGCGGCCAAGAACAGTTCATGGCGTTGAGCTTGGGTCAGGTTACCTCGGAGCCAACGCTGGTTCGCGTGCACCGCGGCAGCGTGCTTGGAGATGCGTTTCAGGTGCGCATGGGCGACCGCGTCCACATCGCCGACTGCGTCGCAGCGATCGAGCGTGCGGGCAATGGCGTCATCCTCTTCTTGCCCGGGCACCCCGATCCCGAGACCGACCTCGCATTCTACCTCAACGAGCCAATCAGTCGCCCACCCGAAGAGCCGGGCGTCGTGCTGCGCGAGTACGGCTTTGGCGCACAGGTTCTCGCCGACCTCGGTCTCGAGCAGCTGCGGGTGCTCACCAACCGGCCGAGGCGTATCCCGAGCCTCGACGCGTACGGGCTCAACGTAGTCGAACAGCTGTTGGTTTCGCCGGGCGGAGAGCTGAACCCCGCGCCGAAGCAGCAGCCAAAGGCTGCGAAGTGAGCGACGACCGCAACCAACCTCTCGTCGAGGTCGAGGCGCCGGCCGGCGCGCGGTTCGCCATCGTGTGGTCGCGTTTCAACCACTCCGTGGTGAGCAAGCTCCTCGAGGGGGCCACCGCTTGCTTTTCGGAGCATGGCGTGGCCGCCGAATCGGTGTACGTCGTCGAGGTCCCCGGCGCGTGGGAGCTCCCTTATGCTGCTCAGCAGCTCGCGCAGAGCAACAAGTTCGACGCCGTAGTCGCGCTCGGGGCCATCATTCGTGGAGGCACTCCGCATTTCGACTACGTCTCGGAGGGCACCGCGTTGGGCCTCGGGCGAGTCACATTGGACACCGGCGTTCCGGTTATCTTCGGCGTGCTCACGACGGACGACGAAACCCAGGCCTTCGATCGCGCGGGAGGCGTGCATGGCAACAAGGGCCGGGACGCCGCCTTGACTGCGATCGAGATGGCGGTCTTCGACAGGAAGCTTGCGGACGATGGGATCGCGACGAAAAGGCCGTGAAGCCGCATTGCGCATCCTGTACTTCATGGATGTGTCGAGCGTGAGTGGAACGCAGGCGATTAAGTCCTACTGGGGCCACCTCACCGATGATGACGAGCCATCCGAAGGGGCTGACTTCGCCAACCAACTCGTTCGGGCCTACTCCGACCACGAAGAGGAGGTCAACGAGCTCATCCGCTCCGCGAGTCACCACTGGCGCCTCGAAAGAATGCCAATCGTCGACCGCAACGTGTTGCGTGTCGCCATCGTCGAACTTCGCGAGATGAACGACATCCCCAAGCGCGTGACACTCAACGAAGCCGTCGAGCTCGCCAAGAACTTCGGCTCGGAAGGAAGCGGCTCCTTCGTCAACGGGGTCCTCGATCGCATCGCCACCGAGCTAGGCAAGTCGTGATCGCGTACGACTTCGTCTCCGCAGCCCCACCAAGCCTAGACGACCTCCAAACCGAAATCATCGTCCTTCCGTTCTTCTCGGACGAACGCCCGCTCCGTGGCGCTGCGGGGCTCATCGACTGGCGGTTGTGCGGAGCGCTCTCGAGGAAGCTGATGGCCGGCTATCTCGACGGGAGCTTCGGTGAAAAAGCCCTGGTGACCGCGCCGCCGAAGCTCAAATCCGAAGGGCTGCTGCTCGTTGGCCTGGGGGCGAGCACGGCATTCGACACCGACGTTGCCGAGAGGGCATGCACACTGATCGCTGAGGCGTTGACCGCGGCCAAGGTGTCGACCGCCGCCCTCGCGCTGCCGGGACGGAGCATGGGTCTGCTGCCCGCGCTAGACAGCATGCAGCTCTGGCTTGCTGCGAGCCCACAGGATAGCGAGCTCGAGGAGGTCAGCATCATCGAACGCGCGGAAGAGCATCGCGGCCTCGACTTGCTGTTTGACGGCCTTCGGCGACGGGCGGAGTCGCCGCTCGACTAGCCGGCGACGGGTGGAGTCGCCGCTCGACTAGCGTCGCGACGAACGGCGCTTGGCCTTCTTGGCCGGTGCTCCGCCCCGTTTCTTCGCGGTGCTGCGCTTCTTGGTGGCCTTGCCACGCTTCTTTGGAGCGGCGGTCCGCCTCTTCGGAGCTGCTTTCTTCTTGGTCGCGCTGCGCTTCTTGGCCGCGGGACGACGCTTGGCCATTGCGCCCCGTTTCTTCGCGGCCGCCTTCTTCTTGGCAGCCGCCTTCTTCTTGGCGGCCGCCTTCTTCTTGGCAGCGGCCTTCTTCTTTGCCACCGCCTTTTTGGCAGCGGCTTTCTTCCGCTTGATCGCGTCGGCCTTCTTCTTCGCCGCGGCCTTCTTCCGCTTCACGTCGTCAGCCTTCTTCTTGGCTTCAGCCTTCTTCTTCGCGGCCGCCATTTTCTTCTCGCGCTCGGCCGCTCTTTTTTCTTGAGCCTTGAGCTTGGCTTCCGCCTTCTTGATCCGCAGCAGCTCGGCCTTCTTTTTGGCTTCGGCCTTCTTGCGAATGGCTTCGGCCTGCCGGCGCGCCACTTCGGCCTTCCTTTTGACTTCGGCCTTCCTCTGGGCAGCTTCCTTTCGCGCCTCGGCCTGGGCCCGCGCGAGCTCCCGGAGGTCGATTGTCTTGGACTCGACCCGTTTGCGGGTCTTTTTGGGTTTCTCGTCTTCGTCCTCTTCCTCCATGTCCTCCACGGGGAGCTGGGGAGGGGGAACGAAAGGTCGCCTAGGCGCCGGCCGGCTCGCCTTGATACCAGAGAGCGGAAGGTGCCCCGCCTTCTTGGCGGCCTTGTAGGCGGCCCGCATCGCCTCGGGCTCGCCGAAGTACTTGGTCATCGAGTCGAGGTAGAGCTTCTTCCAGAGCTTCTCGCATGCCTTTCCGAGGCCCGGAGGGAGCTTGGTGTGGGTGACCTCAATCTTGGTGCCGCCCGCTACAGGCTCAAACGTGATATCGACGTGCGAGTCATTGAACCCTTTGGGAAAATCCCGGGTCCGCCAGGTCATCGCGATCCGACTTCCGGTCACCAGGTAGACGTGGGTCGCATCGATGAAACCATCGTCTGCGACGACTCGACCGCCTACCCAAGGGTCCACCGTAGCCCGCGCTCCAGTGAACGCGGAGTGATGGCGCTCGTCCATCCACGCGGAATAAATACGGTTTGGACTCGCAGGTATCACGGACGAGACAGTAAATTCTTCCGTGTCCATCGTCCTCAAATTCTTTGACTCGCTGGCTTGTATAAGTCCAGGAAACTCATTTGAAAACCAGAAAATTGCGCCCAGTCTGGGTCAGGAGAGTCATTTGTGATGTTCTTGTAGGCTATTCGGGCGAGTTCTGCACGCCAAGGCTCAGATCGTACGGGATCTCTTGACCCCGTCTACGGCCGTGCTTCGATGCAAGGCTCGATGCCACAACCAGCCCCCCGGCACCAGTTCTGGATCGACCGTGGAGGGACCTTCACGGACTGCATCCACCGTGACCGGGACACGGGCGCCTTGCGGGTCACCAAGGTGCTGTCCTCAGATCAGGCTCCACTCGAAGGCATTCGCGCGCTCTTGGACCTCCGGCCCGACGACCCGATCCCGCCGAG
>CALJYC010000345.1 GCA_937984275.1 uncultured bacterium
TCCGACCATGTTCTCCGCAGTCTTAGGACCGCCCACATTGATTGAAACGATTCCGATCTTCATCGAACCCTACGTACAGCCCGAACCGCACGCTGTCGATGCTCAACTACACCACCGGAGAACGGCTAGCGACGGACGTGCTCGCAGTTGGGAGCCCCGTCGCCACGGCTGCACACGTCGACACACGGCTAGGCGCCGACCCAATCGCTGTGCTGCCCATCCCGAGCCGTTCTCCTGTGTAGAAGTCGATGTACGGAGGCGTATGTGACGTGCGGACCATTAACCATTTGAAAAAGGGGTCTGACCCCTTTTTCGTGGGTGCGGGAAGCTGGGCCTGTTTGGTGTGAGGAGTCGTTCGTAGGGGCTCGGACAAACGCGACATGGGGTGGAGTCGGCGTGTGAGTGACAAGCGGCCACGACAGCAACCACCGCCGATTGGCGCGAGCTCCGAGGGGCGGCTTGCGTGGCCCCACCTCCCCAGCTCTTCCGGCCACCTTTGCAAGCCGCCCCGTCCGGCGGAACCGCGTGTCGTGTTCCCCAAAGCCCCGTGCGCACCTTTGAGCACGCCCGTCGCGAGCCGCTCTCCGGTCATCCAGTCTAGATCGCCCCGGTCAGTCGACTGGTGTGACCTCGACCCAGATGCCGTTGAGCTTGGCCATTCCCGAGAAGTACTCGAGCGCGTCCGGGCCATCCGCGGCCAACAGATTCGCATTGGCCCCCGTCGTCTGGCTCGCCACGCTCAGCCCATCGGCCTCTTCGTGTCCCCACCCGTGCGGCAACGCCACGGCGCCGACCATCATCTCGTCGGTGAGCTGAACGGGTAAGCGGACGGAGCCAACGCTGCTGCGGACCTCGACCATCGCACCCGATTCGACGCCAGCGGTCTCCCCGTCCAGCGGGTTCATGTACAGATAGTTCGTCGAGCGCTTCCCTTCGACGAAACGCGGGTGGTTGTGTAGCCAGCTGTTGTGGCTGTGTTGCTCACGCTTGCTGATCAACTTGAGCCTGTCGCGCTGCGTCCGCTCCTGCTCAAAGCACGGACCGAGCTTGGCGGCAGCTTGAACGAACTCCTCCGGCGCCAAGTCGACCAGGCCGTCGTCGGTGACCACACGCTCACCAAGGAAGTCCCCTCCCTTGTTCGGCTCCAGCAAGCGTCCATGCGGCTCCTTGCGAAGGCGCTTCAACGATCCGAGCCGAAGAGCCCGCGCCATCAAGCCCAAGAAGCGCTCTGGCGTGAGCCCGAGCCGGCTCCCAATGGCGGGGATCTTTCCAAGCCCGAGCCAGCCGTTGAACAACCCGTTCGCGACCTTCGAACCAAACAGCGTGGACCCGCACGCGCGCGCTAGCTGCAGCAGGATCATCGTCTCATCCCGTTGCTCGTCCTCGGTGGGCAGCAGCGCGTCGGTATACTGCGCGTACGGAATTGGCTGCGCGCCCATCAGAGACTGAAAGACGAAAGGCAAGTCCGCACGCTGAAACGCGCTAGTGCCCGGCAGGATGTAGTGCGCGCGATTTGCGGTCTCGTTTCGGAAGATGTCGATGACGACCAGTAGCTCCAGGGCTTTCAACGCTTCTTCGAGTCGTCCGTTACTGTTGGGAACGGTCAACAGAGGGTTGCCCGAGACGCAAAACAGCGCCCGCACCTGCCCCTCCCCCGGCGTGAGGATCTCATCGGCCATGAGGCCAGCGGGGAACGTGTCCGCGACCGACGGAAGCTGACCAACGCGCGACAGATCCTTGCGCATCGTGTGCCCGCCCTTGCGAGCATGCTTGGGAAAGTTCTTGATGTAACCGTAGCCGACGAGCGTGCCCCCGAGCCGGTCGAGATTCCCGGTGATCGCGTTGATCGCTTCCTGAATCCAGAACGCCAGGGTGCCCTGGCTGCCTTGATTGACCCCGGTCGACAGGAACAATGCCGCACCGTCTGCCTGAAGATACGCATCGACCATCGACCGGAGCGTCTCGGCCGAAACCCCGGTCACCTCCTCGGTTCGCTCGGGCGGCCACGGCTCGGACACCTGTCGAAGTTCCTCGAGCCGCTTCATGTAACGGCCGACACGTTCACGATCGATCGCATCCCGGCTCATGATCTCGTGAAGTAAACTGAGCAGGAAGTACACGTCGGTATCCGGCCGGATGAACACCTGCGTCCCCATCTGCTTCGCCGTCTCGGTACGCCTCGGATTCACGAGGAAGACCTTGCCGCCCCTTTCCTCGATGGCCCTCAGGCGCCGGATTGGATCCGGCAGCTGCATGAAGCTCGCCCGGGATACGGCCGGATTCGATCCGATCATGATCAAACACTGCGTGCGATCGACGTCGGGAAAGGGCTGAATGAACGGGAACCCATACACGCGCTGAGCTGCGGCGAACTTGTTGTTGCAGTCCTGTGAGCCAGTCTGGAACAGGTTGCGCGAGCCGAGCCCCTGCAGGAACCCCGACGTGAGGATTGGAGGCAGCAAGCTAAATGCAATCGGATTGCCAAGGTACGCGGAGACGGAATCGCCGCCGTGCTCTTGAACCAGCTGCCGCACCTTCACGCCGATTTCCCCGAGCGCCTGCTCCCAACTGATCTCCTCGAACCGGTCACCGACGCGCTTCAGCGGAACGCGGAGCCGGTCTGGCGAGTGATGAATCTCGTGGTAGCGAAGTCCCTTGATGCAAGAATAGCCCTTGCTCACGACGTGGTCGTGGTCGGGTTCGAGCGCGACGACACGGTCGCCATCGATGGTGGCCTTCAGACCACAAGTCGCTTCACAAATGCGGCAAAAGGTCAGCTCGGTTCGAGTGGACACGCCGCTCGTCCGTCTACGCGCTCGGGAAGTTCTCGACCAGTAGCTTCAGCGAATCGTGCGTCGTGAAGATGCCGATGATCTTCACACCTTCGACGACGACCGCTGAGCCGTACTTGTGCTCGAGCATCTCTTCCAGCACGGCGAACAGCGAGGTGTCTTTGGACACGGTGTACGCCTCTTGGGTCATCGCTTCTTCGACCGTCGTGTGATCGGGGTTGACCTCGTTGAGGCCCGCAACCATCCCGAGGTCGCGGTCGCTAACGATGCCGTAGAGCTCGCCGCCGTGGAGCACGGGCAAGTGGCGAATGTCGTACTTCTGCATGAGCTTCTGAGCAAACGTGATCGTCTGTTCGCTCCCCACCGTATGGGGCATCGGAGTCATGTACTCGGCGATCGGCGCGGTCTTGTCCATGCCGCGAGCTGTACCACGTTCAGCGGTTTCCGCCATCTTGAGGCTAGGCCTGGCCCTTTCCGAGCCAACCGCGTCGACCGAACCACTTCGTCAGCTCGAGGACGGGCGAAATGGTGAGGGCTGGGCACGCCGCGATGAGCCAGTCCATCCGCGACAGCGGGCTGATGCCGAACGGCTCCTGCAGCGGCGGAAAGGACACGATGAACACCAGCAGCGCCATCTCCCAGATGATCGCCAGGTTCAGCCACTTGTTGGCGAACGGCCGTCGCACGATCGACTGGCGGTCGGACCGGAAGTTGAACGCCTTGAGGAACTCGATCAACACCAACGACACGAAGGTCATTGTCATGGCTTGAGCAAGACTACGCCCCGACTGCAGAGCCCAGGTGAAGAGACCGAGATTCGCTGTAGTCGACCACAGCCCTCCAACGACCATGAGCGTGACGACCCGGCGCGTGAAGATGCCGGTACCTGCATTGCGCGGCGCGCGTTCCATCAGATCGTCGTCGGGCGGGTCTACAGCCAGTGCCAGCGCTGGCAGTCCATCGGTGGCGAGATTCACATACAGGATCTGCACGGCGGTCAGGGGCAGCGGCAGACCGGCCAACATGGCTCCGGCTATGAGACCGATCTCCCCGATGTTCGCGGACAGCAGGTACATCAGGTACTTCTTGATGTTCTCGAAAATTCCGCGCCCTTCTTCCACCGCGGCAACGATCGATGCGAAGTTGTCGTCGATCAGGGTCATCGCGGCGGCCTCTTTGCTCACGTCCGTGCCAGTGATGCCCATCGCAACGCCGATGTCTGCCTTCTTCAGAGCGGGTGCGTCGTTCACTCCGTCGCCTGTCATGGCCACGATGTGACCGCGCTGTTGGAGGGCGGTGACCACCCGTAGCTTGTGAGCCGGGGAAACGCGTGCGTAGAGTTCGATCTTTTCGACGCTACGCTCCAGCACCTCGTCGCTCATGTCCTCGAGCTCTGCCCCCGTCACCGCATGGCCCGCCCTGAGCAGGCCGAGCTCGCCAGCCACGGCCTGAGCAGTGATCGGGTGATCGCCTGTGATCATGACCACTCGGATGCCGGCTCGCTCGCATTGTTCCACCGCGGCTTTGGCTTCCGGACGTGGAGGATCGATCATACCCACCAAGCCGAGGAAGGTCATGTCGCGCTCAGCATCTCCGAGCGTCGCGTCCATCTTGTTGGCTACCCCAAGCACTCGTAGAGCCTCGCCGGCCATTTGTCGGACCGCCTCGAGAATCGCTTCTCGATCGGCGTCCTCGAGCGCGACCTCGCCCTCGCTCGTTAGTTGTCGAGAGCACGAATCGAGAATGGTTTCGGGCGCGCCCTTCGCATACGCAACCTGAGCGTCCCCAACCGAATGCAGGGTCGTCATGCGCTTGGCTTCGGACGTGAAGGGGATCTCGCCGACCCGTGGGAACTGCAGGTCCAGGTCGTCCTTTTGCAAGCCCGCTTTCGCGGCCGCTACGATCATCGCCCCTTCGGTGGGGTCTCCTTTGATTTGCCAGGTGGCGTGCGTGTCGTCGCGGACGACGTGCGCGTCGCAGACCAGAGCGGCGGCGAGCAACAAGCCCATCTCCTCTTGAGAGGGATCGACAACGGTACCGCTCAGTAGAAACTCGCCTTCAGGTTCGTAGCCGCTACCGGAGATCGTGATCGTTCTCTCGGGGGTATGGAGATTACGGGCGGTCATCTCGTCTCTGGTCAGCGTGCCGGTTTTGTCCGAGCAAATTACCGACGTGCTCCCCAACGTTTCGACCGCCGGGAGGCGCCGCACGAGCGCGTTTCGTTTCACCATCCGCTGCACGCCGATTGCCAATGAGATGGTGACAACGGCCGGCAGCGCCTCGGGGACTGCGGCTACTGCTAAGGCGATTCCGAAGATGAACATCTCCAGCAAGGGTTGGTCGCGGAGCACGCCCACGGCGACGACAGCGACCACCACGACCAAGGCTGCTTGGCCCAGGACACGACCCACCTTGTCGAGATTCTGCTGCAATGGTGTCTTGCCGGTTTCGACGGACTGGAGCATCTGGGCGATCCGTCCGAACTGGGTCCCCATGCCGGTGGCGACGACGACAGCGCGGCCTCGGCCGTACGTGGCAATGGTTCCACCAAACACCATGTTATTGCGGTCACCAAGGGCCATCTCCTCTCCGCGAAGCGCCTCGGTCTTCTTGTCGACAGGTACGGATTCGCCCGTGAGCGCGGCTTCATCGACTTGCAGATTGATCGACTCAACCAGTCGTGCATCCGCCGCCACTTTGTCTCCCGCGTGCAAGAGAATCACGTCACCCGGCACGAGCTCGCGCGCCGGAATCTCGACCTCTTGGCCATCGCGTATGACGGTCACGGTGGGCGCGGCCATTTGACGGAGCGCTTCGATTGCGCGCTCCGCCCGGTACTCCTGTATGAAGCCCAACATCACGGCAAAGACCACGATCACGGCGATGGCAATGGTCTCGACGCCCTGTCCGAGGAAGGCGGAGATCCCTGTTGCGACCAGCAGAATGATGATCAAGACGTTCTTGAATTGTTGGAACAGGATGGCCCACGGGGAGACACCACCAGCGGCTTGCAGCTCGTTCGGGCCATATCGAGCGAATCGACGCTCCACTTCGGCTTCCGCCAGGCCGTGCGGGGCGGAGTGCAGATGCGACATGACCGCATCGACAGGTAGCGTGTGCCATGCGGGCGGGGTTTCGTCGGGCACGCTACTCAGCCTCCTTTGAGGAATCGCTGATAGAGGCGATTGGCGGAGGCGTCCTGGAACGGCATGAGTGACTCGCCGTACACCCAGTCGTCGTTGAGCGCCTTGAGCCAGTCTTCGGTGACGTTCTCCGGATCGAGGCCTGCGGCGTGGATGGCCGCGACCAGCTCGAGGAGTCCACGGATGGGCTTCCCGTCTCCGTAAACACGGGCGAATGAAGCGTACAGGTTGTCGAGTGCATCCATGGAGCAAGGTTACATGCATCGGGCGGGCCAACTTCGCGGAAACCGTGAGCGCCGGCCTTTCAGGCGAAAATGCCACAAGATCGCGGCCGATTGCCGCGCCAAACGTGCGCGTTGCGGGGCTTCCGGCGAAGAAAGTGCGCCTGTGCTCCCCACTTCACCCCAAAACCCCCAATGTCTCCCTTGGCACGCCCGATGCAGTGCTGGTATCACCTCAGACCCCTCAAGGAGGAGACAATGAGCGCGGATGAAGCAGACAAGACACTGAAACAGGACCTAGAGGACACTCGCGACGACCTGAAGCGGACGGCAGACGAGATTCGGGTGAAACTGCACCTCGCTGGCATGGACGCCAAGGACGCGTGGGACGACCTTCAGCCACGCATCGAAGATTTCGAGCGGCGTTTCGACGAGAAGGCCGAAGAAGTCAGTGAGGAGCTCAAGGCGTTGGGCGGCGATATCAAGCAGCGCCTGCTGAACATCAAGGCCAAGCTCAAGTAGGAGTAGCTGGCTCTCGAACGACGAAGACGCTGCAGGGCGCGTGGCGCACGGTAGCTTCGGCAACGCTTCCCAATAGGCGGCGCAGCATGCCGGTGCGCCCGTGCGATCCGAGGATGATGAGACTCGCCTTTGTGTCCTTCGCAATCTTGCAGATCTCGATCGAGGGATGCGCGCTTGGAATAGCGTCGTACTGCACGTCGGTATCGGCGAGATGACCGAAGTAGCGGTGGCGCGCCTCCGTGAGCTGGTGCATCGAATCCTCGTCCCAGGCCTGACGATCCCCTTCGGCTGGCTCACGGGCCCCTGGTCCCTTCGCTTTTTTGGGATCGTACGTGTGAATCAAGAACACGCGGGTCTCGTCGCGCCTCGCGATGTCGGCCGCCCGCTGGAGGGCGAGCTCGGAACAGGGAGAGAAGTCGGTACAGACGACGATCAGTGGCTTCATTCTTCGGGGAGCCAAAGTGCCTGGCTCACTCCCTTCTTGCAAGGGTCTGCGTAGGCAATCGATTCGGAATTCTTTTCCTCGACTCTAACGGTTTGTAATTACTTGATTTATAGCATACTCCGCACTTCCCGAATCTTGACACTGCTGACTGGCAGAGTTATGAATGTCGCAATAGGAGGTGCAGAATGGAACTAGTTTGGATCACGCTCGTTGCGTGGGCAGCTTTCGCCGCCGCGGCCATTCTACCTGGCTTCCTGTGTGACCAGGTGGCTCGCGGCTGCGACAAAGCGCACGCATAATCCCGACCTGCCGGGTCGACTGACCCGCCTTGCACGATGACAGAGCAAGACGAGGCCACCTACACGATCGACCAGCTTGCCGCCCACACGGGCGTGCCAAGCCGGACGATTCGTTTCTACCAGAGCAAAGGGGCGTTGCCTTCGCCGGTTCGGCGTGGGCGCAAGGCGTACTACGGCCCCATCCACGTCGAGCGGCTCGAACTGATCGCGCGACTGCAAGACCGTGGGCTTCAGATCCGCGCGATCCGCAACCTCTTGGATCAACTCGACTGCGGGCAGGCCTCCCTCGAGGACTGGCTCGGCTTCGAGGCCGAGCTCCGCATGCCGTGGAGCGAGGACGTGCCGGAGCTCCTCAGCGAAAGGGAGATCCAGGAACGGCTCGCGGGCCGTCCGCCTGGCTTGTTGGCCGCACTCGTAAAGGCAGGCCTGTTGGAACGTGAAGGCAATCAGTATTTGGTCAGGAGCCCTGCCCTCATGAAGATGGTGCTCACTCTCGAAGCCAACGGCATCGACGTGGAGACCGCACATGCAGCCACGGGTATCTTGGCGCGTCACCTGTCAAAAGCGGCGAACGAGCTGAGTCTTCACTTCCAGGAGCACATGAACGAGCGTATTCGGGACGGAGGCATCGACAATTCGAGCCAGCTGTTGAGCGCCCTCAAGCCGATTGCACTCGACGCCGCGGCGGTGATTTTCGCGCAGGAGATTCAGCACGCCCTCGAACAAATGCTGCACGAAGGGCGTTGGGCCCCCGTGACGTCGGGGCGTGTCGACGACGACGAGGGTGGCGAGAAGCCCAGCGAATAGGACCCGTTCTCACGTTAGATCGAGAAGCACCTTGCCGCTGCGGCCGGGTCGGCGCGCGTGTTCGAGCGCCTGATGCAGGTCATCGAGCCGGTAGGTCTGCTCCACCGAGGTGCCAAGCACGCCACTCTCGATCAGCTTCGCCGTCTTGCGGACCAGAGCAAGGCGCTGAAACAGGGTGCGGTTCGCCAGATACGCGGCCAAGTAGAACCCTTCGATGCTCGTCATTGGCATGATGATGTCGCGAGGAGGCAGCGCAATCGGCTCGCGGCTCAAGGTCCCGTAGCACACCATGCGGCCGCGCGGCGCCAGTGTCCGCAACACGTTCGACCCCGTGGCGCCACCAACGCAATCGAGAACGTAGTCGACACCCTCGGATGCGATGCCGTGAACGGCCTCGAGCAAATCCTCATCTTCAAGCGCGACGACGTACTTGCTATTGCCCTGCTTCAACCGATCGGCTCCGGCCCGGCTGCGCACAATGTCGATCACGCGAAAATCATCCTCGCGCGCGAGATTCCGAACCATTTGAGAGAGCGCGGAGCCGGCCGCCGTCTGCAACAGGACCGCGCCTCGTGGCACCTGCAGCACGTGCCTCACCAGAACGAGCGCGGTGAGCGGATTCACGAAGAACGAGCACGCTTCGGCATCAGTGAGAGAGCGCGGCACCGGAAACGCGCGGCGCGCGTCGATGAGGGTTTGCTCCTGCCAGGTGCCGTTGGGCGGCCCGCTCACCACCGCCACGCGCTTGCCAACGAGACGCTTGCCGAGAAACCCTCCGCCTGACTCTTCGACGACGCCAACGCCCTCGACACCAAGCGCATACGGCGGCCTCGGAAAGACGTCAGAGCCCGGGCTGTCGGTAGGCCGTTCCGCCCCGAGGTTCCAAATCATCCGGGCAAACGAGCGCTCGTAGATCCCATCGATGTAATTGAAGTCCGAGGGGTTGACCGGTGCCATGCGCATGCGAACGCGCACTTGTCCTGGGCCTGGCTTCGGTGGCGCGACCTCGCGGACTTCGACCGTGCCGGCATCGTCGGAAAACGAATCGATCACTGCGGACTTCATGGCTCAATCGCCTTTCGGGCCACTCAGCCCACTCGGCATGGCGAACGGCCAGTTGGAATCCACTGTGCCGCCATCGACGTGGAGCACTTGGCCGGTCACCCAGCTGCCTGCCTCGGACAGCAGGTACAGGGCTGCGGCGCCAATGTCTTCTACCGTACCGAGCCGGCGAAGCGGGGTGAGATCCTCCATCTGCTTGGCCAGCGCCTTATCAGCGGTCACCATCGCGAGCGCATCGGTCTGTGTCGCACCGACTGCAATCGCGTTGACACGAACGTGCGGCGCCCACTCATGCGCGAGCAAGCGGGTCATGTGTGACATGGCGGCCTTCGCGGTCCCGTACGCCACGAACCCGTGGTCAACCAAATGAGAAAGCCCCGACGTGATGTTCACGATCGCCCCGTGGCCGCGCTCCGCCATTGAAGGCGCCAACGCACGAGACATATGAAGGGCCGTGGTGACGTTGAAGTTGAACGACTTGTTGAGCTCGGCGTCGGTGCATTGAAGCGCCGGCCCCGGCAACGTCCCACCGGCGTTGTTGACCAAGAAGTCGACGCCCCCGAACTCCGAAAGGGCGCGCTCCGCGAGGCGGTCGAGCTGCTCCGGCACGAGCACATCAGTCGGCACGACCAGCGCCCGCCCGCCGTTTGCCTCGACGAGGCTAGCAACCTCCTGAAGCGTGTTTTCCCGCCGCGCCGCAAGCACCACGTTTGCCCCCGCCTCGGCCAAAGCAATCGAAATCCCTCGGCCAATACCACGACCAGCACCGGTCACCACAGCAACCCGGCCATCCACCCGAAAGCGATCCAAAATCATCGGCGCTCCATCTCCGCCGCCTACTCTCGAGCATCCCCCCCCATTCCGCAACCACCTCCCCCTCCACCTTCCCAGGTTCAATCGCCACCCCACCCCCGCCCTTCCCAGGTTCAATTGCAATCCGCCCAGCTCTCGTGCGCAGTTGAGCGGGAATCCCGACCACTCCGCGGACATGAGGGTCGCTCCACCTTGCAATTGCCCACCAAGTCGGCCGAAAACCGCTGCTCCTCACTGGGACTGCTTCGTCTAGCTTGCGGGGGCGCCTCCGACCGTGCGTACCGAATGCTGATTTCCCGTCCGAACTCACACAGCTACGTAGCCACGACGGCTCCGGCGTGTCGCGCCACCCACCAGGTCCCTAGCGGGAATTCAACGTCCCGCTGCCCACTGCGCCATGCCTCGTACGCCGTCCGATAAGCGACTCTAAAAGCACGGAGCTTCTTGACTGCCGCAAGCCATCGAGACCGCGTTAGTGCCGAGAATGTTGGACTTCGACCGAAACGCTCCTTCTTCGCTGCCGGGCGGTCGGACACCGATGTCTTGTGCACACGTGCCCGTCCCAGGTAACGCCTACCCTGCTGAAGCATCCTCGTTCGCACCTGCGCGATACGGTTCACCATCAGTGCTTCGAGCGCGCTATAGAAGTGCTCTTGGTCCGTGAAGCACGCAGGCGTTGTTAAGGTAAGGGTTATGCTCTGTCGAGCTTCGTTCTTGAACCACACCTTGGGGCGTTCGGCGCCCATCGTGCCTCCGCGAAGCGTTCGCACCGTTGTCACTACACCAGGCCACCGCTCCGGAGATCGGACCAATGCAGCGCTGACCGGATTGAGGAGCACGTACCCCACCTTATCCAGCACTTCGGAGGTCCCTTCGAGTTCGACGGCGCTATATGCCACGTTCGGCTCCCACACCACTTCGTCCCACTTGCGCACGCGCTTGATGCACATTGCCAACTGGCGGTTGAGCCAACCCATAAACTCGGGAAGCACACCCTCCACGTCGGTCACTATCAAGTGGTAGTGATTGCTCATGACACACGCCGCGTGAAGCTCGACACCGTGCTTCTCGATCGCCAAGGCAAGGCAGTACGTGAAGATGTTGTTGATGGCACCGTCAGGGCGAAGCAGGAAGCGCCGCCCGAGGCATCTCCGCGTTATCATGTAGGTCGTGTTGGGCAGGACGCGGCGCGGCAAGGACATGCTTCGGTATCGGCCGCTGGCCCGCGAAGTTTCGCGAAATCGAACCTGGGAAGGTTTTGGGGTGGGGTGCTATAAGGGGGGTGAGATGCATCCTTGGCACGACGTTTACATTGATGAAGATCAACTTGGAGAGACGTTTCCGGTCGTCATCGAAGTGCCGATGGGGAGTAAGAACAAGTACGAGCTCGATAAGGAGAGCGGGCTGCTGCGGCTCGATCGCGTCCTTTTCAGCGCGGTGCACTACCCTGCCAACTACGGGTTCGTTCCCCGAAGCTTCTGTGACGACGGCGACCCGCTCGACGCGCTCGTCCTCGGCCAAGAGGCGGTCGTGCCCCTCACGATCATGAACGCGCGCGCCATCGGTGTAATGCGCATGCGCGATGACAAGGGCATCGACGACAAGATCATCGCTGTGAGCGCGAACGACCCCGTCTACCAAGAGCGAAGGAAGCTCGAAGACCTCCCGGACCACAAACTCCGCGAGATTCAACGCTTCTTCGAAGACTACAAAGCACTCGAGCACAAAGAGGTCGTCGTCGAGGGCATGCAGGAGCGCGAAGAGGCGCTCAAAATCCTGCGCGACGGGCTCGTGATGTATCGCAAACTCCGGCGAGGCGAGCTCGCCAAGAGCTGAGACGCCCGTTCCTCCCGTTCCGATGATTGAGCTTCGAGACGTAAAGTTTGAGTACACGCGTGGCGGGTTCTCCTTGCGCGTGCCGGAGCTGCAGATTTCTGCCGGCACCAGGGCGGCTGCAATTGGACCAAGCGGCTCGGGCAAGACGACCTTGCTCAATCTGATCTCCGGCATCGAGTGCCCGGAGGCCGGCCGAATCGACTCGGCCGGCGTCCGCGTTGACCGCCTCTCGCCAGTGGCACGCCGGGCGTTTCGCATCACGAACATCGGCTTCGTATTCCAGGACTTCCTGCTCCTCGACTACCTCGACGTCTTACAAAACATCCTCTACCCCTACCGGCTCCACCACGACCTCCGGCTCGACGCCGACGCCCGCAATCGCGCGCAGCGCCTCGCAGCAGACCTCGGGATCGACCGACTCCTAGACCGCCGCCCCGACGAGCTTTCCCAAGGCGAACGCCAGCGCGTCGCGATCGCGCGCGCCCTCGTCACGGCGCCCAAACTCGTCCTCGCCGACGAACCGACCGGCAACCTCGACCCCGCGACAAAGCAGCACGCCCTCGACCTCCTATTCGAGCAGTGCGACGCCCTTTCGATGACGCTCTTCATGGTGACCCCCGACCACGGCTTGCTCGACAGGTTCGATCAAGTCGTGGATGTGTCGGCATTTGGGGGGAGCCCGCCATGAAAGACAGCCTCTACCTCGCATGGCGCTACCTCCATCACCATCGCACCAAAACGCTGCTGCTCGTCCTTTCGCTAACGGTGTTCCTCGGCCTGCCTCTCGTGATGCGCGCGATGAGCGCCGTCATTCAACAATCGCTGATGGCGCGCGCGGAAAGCACCCCGCTCTTGCTCGGCAAGAAGGGCAGCAGCCTGGATCTCGTCGTCGAGGCCCTCTACTTCCAGCCCAAAGGCATCGAGGCACTGACGGCAGCCGACGCGGACGAGGTCGATGCCACGGGCCTGGCGCTAGCGATTCCGATGCGAACCGGCTTGTGGGCGCAGCAGTTCCCGCTGGTCGGCACGAGCTTGGACTACTTTGCTTTCCGCAGCCTCGAAAGCGCCAATGGACGCGCGCTAGCCACGCTCGGCGAGTGCGTGATCGGCG
>CALJYC010000346.1 GCA_937984275.1 uncultured bacterium
GCTCATCACGGAGCTGTCGACACTCGCTCCTGGGCCCGGGTACTTCACCAAGGCGTTTTGCGAAGACGCGCGATACTTCCAGGCACGAAACGGCGCGCGCGTGGACGCGATCCGGGAGGAGATCGCCCGCCGTGCGTTGCCACCCGAGCTAGAGGCGATTGCCCTCGTGTCGTTGATGGAGGCGGCCGACCGCGTCGACTCCACTACCGGGGTGCAGATGGCCTACTTGAAGCAGTGGGCGGCCCGGGCGTTCAACGACCTCGAGCTCCGCGTGCCGGCGATTCTTCCCGGCCCCGGCGAAGCGCTTCACTTGGACGCGGTCGAGGCGGCGTCACGAGTCCAGGCCGACATCGCTTACATCGATCCGCCCTACAACCAGCACAGTTACATGGGCAACTACCATGTCTGGGAGAGCCTGGTTCGCTGGGATAAGCCGGAGACCTATGGGATCGCCAACAAGCGCGTTCAGTGCAAGGAATACAAGAGCGATTTCAACTCGAAGCGCCGCATTCGGCAGGGGTTGCGGGCGGTTTTCGAGGCCGTGCGGTGCAAGCACCTGCTAGTCTCCTTCAACAACGAGGGGCACGTCGACCGCGAGGAGATGGTCGCGCTTCTATCGGAAAAAGGACACGTGGGCGTGGTCGCCGTCGACTTCAAACGTTACGTTGGCGCGCAGATCGGTATCCACAACCCCGATGGCAAGAAGGTCGGCCGCGTGAGTCATTTGCGAAACAAAGAGTACTTCTTCGTCGTGAGCGAATACCGAGACACGGTGAACTCCGTCGTTCGGGCTATCGAGTCGAGCATCGAGGACGCCGCGCTTGCGTCGGGCGCTCTAAGAGGCAAAAGGAAGGACCATGAACCTGAACGACGTGTTGAATGATGAGGCCAAGCGGGCTTCGATCACTGAAGACGTGTGCCGCCTGGTAGACGACGAGGTGGGCAAGCAACGGGGCATCAGCGGTGTCGCCGTCAAGGCGGGGTACAAGCTGGTCCAAGGCGTGAAGCCCGGTTTCGTGCGCAAGGTGGTCCAAGCCCTGCTGCCAGAGTTCGCGGCTGCGCTCGAGCCGATTCGCGAGCAGGCCGTCGCGCAGGGCCAGCAGGTCGGGAGCTACTTCAGCGCACACACGCAAGAGGTCGCCGAAGCCCTCCTAGCCGTGACCGATGGCCGCGCTCAAAGCTCCGAGCATCGTTCTGTCAAAGGCGCCTACGCCAAGCTTCGAGGCTCCGCCCGCAGCAACGTCGAAAGCGCCGTCCCCGGCCTGGGCAAGATCATCGAGAAGTACACTTAGCCGATAGTGGTGATGCGGTACTTTGAGGATATTCAGGTTGGGGACTTCAAGGAGTCTACCGAGGACTATGAGCTGACGGCTGAGGAGATCATCGAGACGGTGATTGAGTTCAAAGCAGCGGCGCTGATACGCCAACGGCCTCAGGAGAGCTAACGTTCGCGAGCATGTCGATTATCGCGGCACGGGTACGGTCGCGGAGGTCGGCCACCGCCTCACGCTCTTCGAGCTCGGCGCTCGGGTAGAGTGGCTTTCCGATTTGCACGGTCACGAGACGGTCCTCGCGGCTCTTGCTCCCGCCCGAGTCGACGTCCTCACGCGACATCAGCGTGAAGGTGCCCGTCAGCGCGACGGGCACCACCGGCTTGCCAGTCAACACTGCCGCTTGGAACGCGCCGTTCTTGAACGGCCGGAGCTTGCCGTCTTCGGTTCGAGTCCCTTCGGGGAACACCAAGAGCGGCTTGTCGTCGCGGAGCACGCTCTCGAACGCCTCGGTGACCGCCAGTGCCGCGTCCTTGCCTTGGTTACGGTCGACCGGTACGTGCCCCGCCAACCTCAGGTGCCAGCCCAAGAACGGGATGTTCATCACAGAGCGCTTCGCGGCCCACTTGAAATCGCCAGGCAACGCCGCTCCGAGGACCAAGATGTCGATCAAGCTTTCGTGATTGCTCGCGTAGACGAAGCCACCGTCCGGCACGTTTTCTCCACCCGTCGCCTCGATATAGATGCGGAGGCCTTTGGCCGAAGATTGACTCCACTTCTTGGCCGCCCAAGTCGACGCAGCGCCCCTGGTGAGCGGCCCGACTGTGATCGAAAACACGCCCCAACTGACGGTGCGCGTTCCGAACGGAACCCACTGCTTGAGCCAACGCCCGCGTTGACCCCAGTCCATCTCACCGCCCTTGCGGAAGATACCCCACTCGTTTCGCGCCCACTCGACTGTGTTCTTGAGCCCCATCCACGGCCCAATTACCACTCTCGCGAGCACATGAAAAGTGCCCCGGTTGGCTCAAGCCATGGGACGAATCGGGCTCGGCGGAACGTTCGAAAGATCGAGACCTTCGGGGAGCGGCTTGTACGGAAACTCGAAGTTCACGGATTTGGCGTACGTGTAAAGCGCGGCGCCGTACGACGTGAAGGGCGTCGGCGCGGAATGCAGGTCCGCCACCGCGTGCCTGTTGTCGTATACGATGTCCGTCCCGATGTAGGGGATGAACACACTCAGCAGCGCACCAATCCGCTGGAGGTTGCTCGCTTTGGGAAAGTTGGCGAGCACATCCATCACACGCTCGAAGGGCGCCGCGAGCTGACCGGCAAATCGGGGTACTCGCTTTCCGAGGGCTGACGAAAACGCATGGGCGATTTCTCCGATGGTCCTCGACTCGGTACCCGCGCTGAGGTGGTAGGTGTCGCGCGCAAGGTCTTCGCGAACGTGAAGCTCGGCAAGCCCCGCGCCCACCCAGTCCGCGTTGACGATGTCGAGCCGAGCGTCCGGCGAAATCGGCAGCACCGGGAGAGCCGCCAGCGCGCACAGTCCACGAACCATGTCGAACTGGGTCGTTTCGGCGAAGCGCGCGTCACCGATGACGCTGCTCGGCCGAACGACCAGGCATGGCACGTCCGGCAAGAGCTCCCGCACCATATGCTCGCAAAACTTCTTCGTGCGTGTGTAGGCGTTGAAATCTGGCTGGCTCCAATCGAGCGGTTCGTCTTCCATCACGGTCACCCCCGGACGGTTACCCGCGACTGCCACGGTCGACACCTGCGTAAAGCGCCGCAAGGGGTGGTCTTCCTGAATCGCCCGGGCGAGCTTGATGACAGAGAGCGTGCCGCGAAGATTGTGGTTCGTGCATGCGCGCTCCGACCGGAAGTTGAGCACGGCGGCATTGTGAAGCACCGATTCGGCATTTGAGATGAGCCAATCGTAGTCTGCCGCCGAGATGCCCAGGCCGGGCTCGGTCAGATCGCCGCTGATGAAGCAGATCCTATCCAAGTGGCGGTGGAATTCGTCGGCTTCCATGTGCAATTGAAGCGACTTCCAGAGACGTTCGACGCCCGCATCGTAGTCTGGGGCGCGAACCAGCAGCGCGAGCTCGTGGTCGGTGTTGCGAAGCAGCCACTCCGTGGCGTACGAGCCGATGTACCCCGTCGCCCCTGTCATGAAAATCGCCATCGAAGGTCAGCCTTGTTGGGTTCGGGGCGAAGTCAAGAGCGCCACCAATGCGTCGGCAGCGTCGACGTGCACCCAGTGGCCGGCGTGTTCGATCACGTGGACCGAAATCCTCGAATTCTGCTCAGCGATTCGCTCGACCCGCGCCCGGTCCGATAGGGAAAACACCTCGGAACGGCCTCCGACGACCACGTCGAGCGTGCAGCCGGCGGGAAGTGCTTCGAGCACGTCCCACGCGTCCGACCGCGCATAGTCTTCGATGAGATCGCGAATCACTTCGAGGTTCGGTCCGAAGGCGCGCCCGCCATCGTCTGTCCTGCGCAGGTTCATCGCGAGCCATTGCGCGATCGGCGGGGGCTGCCCTGCTTCGACCATCGCCGCGACGAAGGCGTCCCGGGAGTCCCACTCGGCGGGGAGCGCGTCAAGTGTCCGGATCACCTCGGCCGTTGCGGTCGTGTCGCGGTTCGCCGCGCTCGGGGAAGGGGAGGAGTCGATGGTCCAGGCCTCGGTGTCCTGACCCCGACGCGATCGCAGCCACTCCAGCACCACTTTGCCACCAAAGCTGTGACCGAGGGCCCCCCCGACCGGCGTGCTCAACGATTCCACGAGCTCCGCCACGTCGGCCGCCGCGGCTTGCAGGGTGTGCGGCGCCGAAAATCCGAGAGAATCCCCATGCTCACGGAGGTCGACCAAGATGGCGCCCCACTCGGGCCTCACCTCGACGAATCGACGGGCGATGCCGCGCCAATTGGCCCGCGTGCCTAGGATTCCATGCAGAAACAGCATGTAGCGTTCTGGATCGGCGGATTCGGCGGTCACGATGCCGTGGGCAAGCACGACCCTGACTTACCACAAATGTTCGGACGACCCGATCAGCCGGCCGCGGCCGGTGTCGGCACCACTGGGACGAGCTGCATGAGCGCCTTCTCGAGTCGGAACACGGCGCTGTCGGACATGGGGCGTCGCTTGGCGCGCGCCGGTCCGGACTCGAGGGCGTCGAGGTAGCCTTGCATCTTCCGTCGCGCTTCATGAATGCGCCACGCGATCGTTCCTTCGGTGGTCTCGAGGACCACGGCGGCCTCCTTGTAACTGAGGCCTTGGAGGGTAGTGAGAACTACGGTCGTCTGAAGGAGCGTCGAAAGTTGGTCGAACGCCTCGAGCAGGGCTCGATAGCGATCGCGAAGCTGGACGGCGCGCTCGGGGTCACCATGTGAATCGACTGCGACCGCGGCGACGAGGCGAGGGTCGTCGAGCGGCACCGTGCGCCTGCGCTTGCGATCGCGCTTCGCGTTGAGGGCCCGATGCAGTGTGATCCGATAGATCCAAGTGAAGAACTCGCTCCGCCCCTCGAACTCGGGAAGCTTGTGATACGCCTTGAGAAAGGCGTCCTGGGTGATGTCGTCGGCGTCGCTCGCCTGGCCGGTCAGATGCAGCGCCAGCGAGTACACGCGCGCCCGGTATTTGCGGACGAGCTCGTCGAATGCCGCGGCATCTCCGGCCTTGGCTCGGGCGACCAGCTCAGCGGCTTCGGCCCCTCGTCGCTGTGCTTCGGATACCTGTGGTTTTCCGGTCAATAGGCCCCCATCCGTTCAGGACCCCTAAAGGCTACCCACTTTCCCGGCCCAACCCCAAATCCGTGGGTTGAAAGGCCCAAACCAAGCTGTTACATCCAACCCGCCTGGACTCGGAAGCCCTTGGAATGGTGGGGAATTCTCGTCCGTTCTCACCGATTCCATCTTGGGGACAATGTCACGCCCATGATCACCGACTGGTTCTACGGCCTATTCTCAAATGACCTCGCCATCGACTTGGGCACGGCGACGACCCTCATCTACGTGAAGGGCCGCGGCATCGTGTCTTGCGAACCGTCCGTGGTCGCGGTCCAAGCCGATCCGCGCGGCGGTAAGCGCGTCTTGGCGGTAGGCAAAGAGGCCAAGGAGATGCTCGGCCGAACGCCCGGGTCGATCCGGGCGGTGCGCCCGTTGCGTGATGGCGTGATCGCGGACTTCGACATCACCGAGGCGATGCTCCGCTACTTCATCGCACGCGCGCATCACGATCGCCGAACCCTGGTCAAGCCGCGCATCATCATCTGCGTCCCCTTCGGCATTACCGAAGTCGAGAAGCGTGCCGTCAAAGAGAGCGCGGAGGGCGCGGGCGCGCGCGAGGTGTTTCTCATCGAAGAGCCCATGGCGGCGGCGATTGGCGCGGGCCTTCCGATTACCGAACCGAGCGGTAACATGGTCGTCGACATCGGCGGCGGCACGACCGAGGTTGCGGTCATCTCGCTTGCCGGGATCGTCTACTCACAATCGGTTCGTGTCGGTGGTGACAAGATGGACGAGGCGATCATCGCGTACTTAAAACGCAAGTACAATCTTCTAATCGGCGAGCAGTCCGCCGAGCGCGTCAAGTGCAACATCGGCAACGCGCACACCGATGGCGAAGCGGCGACGATGGAAGTGAAGGGCCGCGACATGGTTGCCGGGGTCCCGAAGACTGTCATCGTCAACGCGGACGAGATTCGTGACGCACTCACTGAGCCCATCAACTCGATCACCGAGGCAGTCATGATGGCGCTCGAGCGCACCCCGCCCGAGTTGTCCGCTGACATCGTCGACAAAGGCATCGTGCTCACCGGCGGCGGCGCTCTCCTCAAGAACCTCGACGTGCTTTTGCGCGAGGAAACAGGGCTTCCCGTGATGGTTTCGGATGATCCAGTGTCCGCTGTCGTGCTGGGCTCCGGCAAGGCGCTGGACCACTTGGATCTGCTCCGTGAGGTGACGATCGCGTAGTGCGAGGAGCAAGAACGCGGCAATGAACTACTTCCAGACGATTCGAGATGCCGTCATCTTGCTTGCCCTGTTGATCGTTCCTGCCGTCTTCTTGCGCGCCAACCTCAGAGACCCTTCCGAGCTTTCCTGGCTCGACCGCGCATTGATTCAAGTGAGTGGGCCGGTTCAATACGTCGCGGAGTGGGCAGCCGATGGCGTGACGAGCATCATCGAAGACTACGTGTACCTAGTGGATGTCAAGAGCGACAACGACCACCTTCGCGCGGAGAACAATCGCCTGCGGCGTGAGATGCGCGTCCTACGGGGCGACGCTCAACGGCTTCATGAGCTCGAGGCCTTGCTGGGCCTGCGCGAACGCTTGGCAACCGAGACGATGACGGCCCGCGTGATTGCCAAAGGCATCTCGCCTTCGTTTCGAGTCGTTCGACTCGCCGTCGATCAAGGCGAGCACGCAGGCTTGCATGCTGGCATGCCCGTCGTCGCCAACGAAGGGCTCGTCGGTCAGGTTCGGCGTGTGTCGGGGCGCTTCGCTGACGTGCTGTTGACGATCGATCCCGAAAGTCGCGTGGATGTCGTGGTCGGCGAGGGCCGCGCCCGCGGGCGGATCGAGGGGCTCGGAGAGCGCAGCCGCTATCGCTGCCGCATCCAGTTCGATCGGGTGGACGATCAGGTTGCCGTCGGCGACGAGGTCTTCACTTCGGGTCTCGGGAAGAAGTTCCCAGCATCGATTCTCATCGGGTACGTCAGCCAGATCGGCGATCAGGAGTTTGGCCTTCATCAGGAAGGCGAAGTGACCCCATCGGTCGATTTCACCAGGCTCGACGAGGTGCTAATCCTCACCTCCGGGCCCAAAGATCCGGACGCGCTGTAGGGTAGGGCATGCACGGCGCGCGGGGCAGTATCATCATCGTTTTGGTCGCGTTCTCGATGCTGCTGACGCAGTCGGTCTTTTCGCGCGTGCTCGCCCCTTATCCGTTCTCACCCTACCTGGGCCTCCCGCTCGTGTTCGCACTCGGTACCGCTCCCGGGGTGAGGGTCCTGCGAGGGGCGGCGACGGCATTTGCTATCGGCTACCTGTACGACCTCTTCACCGGAAACCCCCTCGGCCTTCACACTTTCGTCTTCGTCGTCGGCTATCTCACCGCTTGGCTCGTCGGTTACCTTCTGACGTTTCGTGGCATTGCATTCGAGATGGCGCTGACCTTCGCTCTGACAGTCCTTCTTGGAGGCTTGCTCGAGCTGATCCGCGGGTTCACGCCTGGGGGCATGGCTTGGAGTGGTGTCACCCTGACCATCGCGCTCTTTGCCTCGGCGTTTGCCACGGCCGTGCTCTCGCCGATCTTGTTTGCCGTCGTTCGGTGGATCGACCCCGAGTCCGAGCGGGCCCCCACATGATCACGCTGTCACAGCGAAGGGAAGTGGGGGAGTTCCGCAAGCGATATCGCTGGATGGCGCTCTTCGTCGTGCTCGTCTTCGGCGGGATCATCATCCGGGTCGCGCAGGTGCAGCTCTTTCAACGCGACCGCTGGTCGGGCATCGCGCAGCAGAACATTACCAAGACGCTCGAGCTTCCTGCGACCCGAGGGGTCATTCGAGACATCGCGGGGCGGGTCGTCGCTTCGAACCGGCCGTCCTACGACGTCTACGCCACACCGCGCCTGCTCCAACCCGAAGACGTAGATCGCATCGCGTCGTTGATGGGGCTGAGCCGGCAGGAGCGAGCCAGCCTCCAGGCGCGAATGGACGAGCTCCCCGCGAACCGCCGCACACACCAGCTCGAGCTCTACAGCGACATCGACCGAGAGCAACTTGCCGCGTTGGAGACCCACCTGGCGGAGCTCCCGGCGCTCGACATCGTCACCGTTCCGCTCCGTGACTACCCCTACGCCACGCTTGGCGCGCATTTGATCGGCTATCTGAACGAGGTCAACGCGCAAGACCTGGAGCGTTCGCCCGATCCGAGCACATACCGCCCTGGGGACCGCATCGGTCGAAGCGGGCTCGAGAAGCGCTACGAGCCTCTTCTCAAGGGGTCGCGCGGTTTTCGTAGGGTGGTCGTGGACGCCAGAGGCAAAGCCCTCGAAGGAACGCGGCCCGACTCGCTCGAAGTCGAGATGATGAAGAAGCCGGTTCCCGGCCACGACATTCAGCTGACGATCGACATGGGGCTCATGGAGGCGTTTGATCGGGCGTTTCGACCGCATCCCTCGGGGGCGGCCGTCGTCGTCGACATTCACACGGGTGCCATTCGCGCGCTCTACTCGAAGCCGGTCTACGACCCCAACGAGATGAGTAGCGGCCTCAGCACGAAGCGCTATGCGGAGCTCACCGGGGACCCGTTTCGGCCATTGATCGACAAGACGATGTACGAAACTTATTTCCCAGGCTCGACGTTCAAGGTCATCACCGCGTTGGCTGCTCTCGAAGATGCCGTGGTCGACCCGATGCAGCGCGTCGAATGCATGGGGTCCCTGAAAATCGGCAGGCAGAAGTTCCGCTGCAACAAACGTCACGAGTGGGTCGACCTCTACGACTCAATCGTCCAGTCCTGCAACGTGTACTTCTGGGAGCTCGCCGAAGAGGTGGGCATAGAAAGGATAACCCGCTACGCGGAGGCGTTTGGTTTCGCCGACCGGACGGGAATCGGCGTCAACAGCGAAGCCAGGGGCTTTTTGGCGACCCGTGAGTGGTACATCCAACACTACGGTGCATTTCGCATCGGGTACACCCTCAACACCGCAATCGGACAGGGCAACACGCGCGTCACCGTACTCCAGCTCGCGCTGGCCAATGCCGCGATCGCCAACGGAGGCACGTTGTACGTTCCGCAAGTGGTGCAGAACGTGAAGGCGCCCGACGGCTCTCTTTCCGAGACTTTCGAGCCGCGCATCAAGCGGGACGTCGGTGTTTCGCCACAGCACCTCGATTTGATGCGTCGAGCGCTCCGCGACGTTGTGCAGGAAGAGTCGGGCACGGCGTTCCGCGCGCGCAACAAGGATGGGGTGGCAATTTCTGGTAAGACCGGCACCGCTCAGGTCGTGAGTCGGAAGGGTCGCTCCGAAGAATCCTCGAGTGCTTGGTACCTCGACCGCTCCCATGGATGGTTTGCGGGTTTTGCGCCATCGGATGATCCTCAGGTGGCCTTTGCCGTATTGGTAGAGCACGGTGGCTCGGGCGGCGCGAGCGCCGCACCGATCGCCACGATGGTAATGCAACAGTATTTGAGCGAGCCAGAGCCCACGGAGCCGGAGTAGCCGATGGCAATCGGGAGAACGATTCGCGACGACTTCGATTGGCCGCTATTCATTGCGGTGTCCACCATCGCATTGTTCGGCGTGCTCAACCTCTACAGTGCAACCGAGGGCGGCACGACATCAGACGCGTACGTGCAACAGCTCTATTGGCTGATCCTCGGATTTGGTGTCGCGGGCCTGACGGTTGCTATCGATTACCGGCACTTCGAGCGCTACGGCTGGGTGATCTACGGGGCGTGCATTCTGGCGCTCATCCTAGTGTTCGGGCTCGGCAGGAGTGTTCGGGGATCCACGCGGTGGATCGCCCTCGGCGGATTCTCGCTTCAGCCGAGCGAGCTGATGAAGATCGGCCTGATCATCGCGCTCGCGAAGTATCTGCACCACGACACCAAGACCGGGGGGCGCACTCTGGTCGACTTGATCATCCCCGGGCTGATCCTGGCGCTGCCGATGGGGCTCGTCCTGCTTCAGCCCGACCTCGGCACCGCGATGGTTCTCGCGTTCATCTTCGCGAGCGTCATGATGCTGACGCAGCTCAAGATGCGGTCGGTCGTCACGCTCCTCGCGACGTTTGTCGTCGCTGCTCCGGTCACCTGGTTCTACCTGCTGAAGGACTATCAAAAGGAGCGAATCACCGCGTTCTGGGACCGGCTCGGAGGGACGCAGACCGACCTTCTCGACTCGGGTTGGCACACCCATCAGTCGCTCGTGGCGATCGGGAGCGGCGGGCTGACCGGCAAAGGCTTCACGCAGGGCACACAGACTCGGTTTCGCTTCCTTCCGGACCAACACACCGACTTTCCGTTCCCCGTGTGGGCCGAGGAGCACGGGTTCTTGGGCGCGGTGCTCCTGATTAGCCTGTATTTGTTTCTGGTCTTGTGGTCGCTGCGGATCGCCTCTCAGGCCAAGGACCGCTTTGGCGCTGTCGTCGCAGTGGGTGTGGGCGCCATGATCTTCTGGCAAACCGTGGTCAATCTTGGGATGGTCTCGGGGCTGCTGCCCGTCGTCGGGATGACGCTTCCGCTCTTCTCGTACGGCGGGTCGAGCTTGCTCTCGACCATGTTGGGCCTGGGCTTGCTAATGAACGTGTCGATGCGGAGATTTTCACATTGAGCCAGTCGAAGCGTGTGATCGCCGGGGTGGTGCAAATGACATCCACCGCGGATGTGGATGCGAATATGGAGACCGTGCGCCGGCTCGTGCGCGACGCTGCCCTTCGTGGCGCCGAGATCGTGCTAGTGCCCGAGTGCTTTTCGTATCTCGGGCCCGAGAAGGGCAAGGTCGACATTGCGGAGTCTCTCGATGATGGCGGACCGATCCTCGAGCGCTGCCGGGAGGCGGCCTCAGATGCCGGAGTCGACGTGGTCTACGGCGGCTTCTGGGAGAAGAGCGACGTGCCGGGCAAGGTGCGCAACGCGTGCATCTACATGCGCGCCGATGGCTCGATCGATGCGGTCTACCGAAAGATCCACCTCTTCGATGTGGACCTGCCCGATGGCACCAAGCTACTCGAGTCGCAGACGGTCGAGCCCGGCTCGGACACCGTCGTCGCCGAAGCCCCTTTTGGAACGCTCGGCCTGAGCGTCTGCTACGACTTGCGGTTCCCCGAGCTCTACCGTCGCCTGGTCGACGCCGGCGCCATTGCGCTCGCGATCCCGGCGGCGTTTACGCTCACGACCGGCAAGGACCACTGGCACGTGTTGCTCCGTGCCCGCGCGATCGAACAACAGTGTTACGTGCTAGCGGCCGCGCAAACGGGCCACCACTACGCGGAGCGCCGCTCCTACTGCCACGCGCTGATCGCCGACCCCTGGGGCACCGTCGTCGCGCAGTGCGGCGAAGGCGAGGGTGTTGCAGTTGCACCGATCGACCCGGCTTTCGTCGACAAGGTCCGTCGTGCGGTGCCGAGCCTCGAGCACAGGCGGCTCGGCTAAACATGACATCTCTAACACGTGAGCCCCGCCGGCCTGCGCCGACAGGGCTCAGCGATTGTTATGTGTTGCCGTGACTACTAGCCGCCGCCACCGCCGCCACCACCAGCACCTACGTTGAACGTGACACTGGGCTGCTCGTCCCAAGTGCAGGTCCCGTCGGGGGGCAGTGTCGTTAGCGCCAACGGCACCGGTGCGATGATGTCGAAGAGGATCTGCTCGGCAGTGAGCGTGACGCTGCCGTCTGCAACCGTGAACGTGCCTGTCGTCACCGGCGTCACAATGTTGATCGGGCCTGCCATTCCGTTGTTGTCGGGGTCTGCCGTGAAGTCGACCGTACACGGAACCGGAGCTTCTGATACTTTGACCAACATAGTATCATCAACATTGTCGCTCGCGACGTCGCTCGATGATTCGCCGATCGTGGCAATTTCAACAACATCGCCAAGCAACCCGCTGATAGTCTCTTCCGTGATCGTGAACACGATCTGCATATCGAAGTCGTTTTCGCCCTCTGCGAGCCCATTGGTCGGCTGTGCCGCGAGGGTGATGTCAATTGGAACGTCGAACGTGCCGGTAATCGTGTCGACGCACGCCACAGTCTTCGTTTCTTGCTGGAAACCTGCTTCAATCATACGCGGCGGGTCGCCCCCGCATACGTCCAATGGGGCACCACCGGTGCCGCCCGTTCCGCC